>JAYUWT010000595.1:0-6639 GCA_043753405.1 Saprospiraceae bacterium
TATTACCTAACAATCTAAATTTATCTTCAATTGGAAAATAATACGGCATGAAAATGATAATCTTATAATCATCCAATAATTTTAGATATTTATTCAATATCCTTTCTTTTTGTTTGATACTCAAACTTAATCTTGACGAAAACAAATCTCTTTCAATTCCTAATACATCGTACATTAATTTTTTCATAATTCGAAAATAATTTCAATTTACTAAATTATAAGTATATCAAATTATTTAAAATGGTAAATCATCAGCATCTTCAAATATAGACTTACTTTGGAACTCAATAAGTCTTAATCTCACCGCCTCATTATTACTATGGTCAAGAGACAGAAAAATAATTGACTCATATAATTTATCGTCAAACAAATTCAATGGTGCTCTTAATTTAGTAATTCTTTTTGCATTCCAAATTACTGCGGTGTTCTCTAATAAGGTCCTCCATTTAATTAATTCCTTAAAAGCATAGAGCATTTCGTCATCCCAAAATATAGATTCATTAGAACTCAATAAATTCCAATTCCATAAATTTTTAAATGCTTCTAATAAAGAAACACTCCAAGGCAAACAAACATTTTGTGACAACTCTTCCCAGTTTAATTCTGATTGAAAATGCTCCAATAATTCTGTGTTCCAACCATAATAATTCCCTGAACATAAATTATTTATTTCCAAATAAAATTCATCATTAGTTGGTCGCGAATATGGGTTTAAATAAAAATAATCTCGTTCAGCAATCACTGATGATATTAAATTATACAAATTAATCGAACTTACCTCAGGCAAATTACTAAATAAGAATTTATCGTCATAATTATTTGGGTCGAATGATTTATTAAATCGTATAATACTTAAATTTAATCTATCAAAAAATATATTAACCATATTTCTATCCCATTTGATAGCCATATTATAACTTAAAAGGTCAAATGACCATTTGGTTTCAAATTCCAAGATTAATTCAGTGCTCCAAGGCAATGACTCGTTCTGACTTAAATCAGGCCAATACCATTTATCTACATATTTTGAAATTAAAGATTTTGTCCAATTAACACACTTCCAAGAACTAATATGGAAAAAATTTAATTCCATTTGAAATTCGTCTATCAATTCTTCTGTCCATGTGATTGGTATCCAATGGATATCCTCAATAAAATTACCATAAACCTTTAACCGTAAAATCAAATCATCAGACCAAATAATCGATGGATTTGTTGATAATTTTTTAAAATTCCAGCCCATGTAAGTATTTATACAATCTCCATCATATTCATCAAATCTTTGATCTATTAAGGAACTTTCACTATATTTTATTAATAAATTGTCATTCCATAATATTTCTTCATTTTCACTTAAGACATCCCAATCCCATTTTCTTTCAAATTTACTAATTAATTTTTCAGTCCAAAGTATAGATTTATTTGAACTTAAATAAGACCAATTCCACTTATCTATAAACGATTCTATTAATTCTATTGTCCATGGCAAATTTTCATTTTGCGAAAATATATCCCAATTAAGCATATATTCATAATCTCTAATTAGATCAATTGACCATGGAATAAGAGTGTTTTTACTTATTGCATCCTTTGTCTCACTATTAAAATAATACCACTTTGGATAAATTGGCATTTCATCATCTTGAACATTACCTTGAACATCATATTTATTTACAAATTCCCTTTCAAAAAGATACAACAACTTGGAGGACCAGGGTAAAACATTGTTCTTAGCCAATTCACTCCATACCCACTTATTCTTAAACTTTTCAATTAATTCAATCGACCAAGGTAGTTTTTTATTTAAACTGACTTTTGACCAATTCCATTTCTCTATATATTTATTTAAAAATTCAATACTCCATTCAATACTTTCATTTTCGGATAGTGCTCCAAAGTTTATTTTATGTCTAAAAATTTCAATGATATCAAAGTTAGATACCTCAACTGCAAATTTTGTTGAAGAGATAGATTGAATAAAAGAGCTGTTACTTTTAATAAATAGTTGTAAATAAGTATAATTTGAAATATAAGGCTTTAAAACGAATTTGTTATTATACTCAGCAATCTCATTATATAAATAGTAATTCCTTCTATCTTCTTTTAAACTACTATTTAGTTGTTTAATTGTCGATAAATATTTCTTGTTATTTTTGTGTAATAAAATAAATCTATTAAAAAGACTTATCTGGTAATTATCAAAATTCATTTTTTGCCTTTTATGAATTATACGATGAAATCATCTTCCCTTTCGATTTCAACTTCAATTTTAACATTTAGTGTTTTAAGCTTTTCCATTAAATATTCTATTTGATTGGTATTAATATCATTACCTCTTTCAAGTGCATCAAGATATCCAACAACCCACATATCCAGTGGTCTGTCAATATTTTTAAACAGCGTGTTATTTATTAATTTATATTTATCTATATTCTTTTGAATCAATTTTTTGTATCCTAATGTAATTCTTTCCCGACTACTATTTATAAATTTAGTTTCGTCAGCATAAATTGCTGTCACTGCAAAATTGAGTAAATTAGAAAGTGGCATATCATTTTTAAAATTCGACTTGAAAAATTCAATATTTATCATTATGTCTTGAAGAATTGAGTCAACTTCTTCGTAGCCCAAGCCTCTACTTGAAATAAGTTTATAACTATCCTCTATGTCCAGAATAACATCTTCAAAATGGAAATACTTCAATTTATATAATTCGACAAATTGGTCCATACTAATCATAACGTCATTTTAATTTTAAAAATGTATGTATTTTTCTCATCTAAATTTCAAAATTATCCTCCTCATAATGTTTTATGAGAACTAACAATAAAGCTAATTCGTCTCCCAATGTAGTATCCGGCTCTGAATCAAAAATAGATATTGTGCGTTTGACGGCTTTTTGATATTGTTCTTCTGTTGATATTACTTTCCAGTTCATGGTGGATTGGTTGATTTACCAGTTTAGTTGATAAATATATTAAATTGAAATGATATTGGGAAGATTTGTTTTGGAAAAAAGACTCCCCCTTGCCGCAGAAGCATCTTTTCGTGCCCTGCCTCCATTCTTATGGCAGGCAAGCTCATAGATGTTCTGACTTCACTTTGTCCTTCATGCTTCAGGACTTCGTTCCGTTTCACTTCCTTGAAAAGGTCAATTCACTGACCTTTTCTGCGTCGTTCACCCCCTCAAGCGAGGGGGAAATCCGTTCCACCTCGTTTTTACTTCATTTATTGATTGGTAATGAACATAAAAAAACCCGGTATTTTCATACCGGGCTCTCTATCTATTATTTTGAGTTATAGTTGCATTGTAAACTTATAGGGCGGCAGCTCCCGCTACTATCTCTGAAAGTTCGTTGGTGATGGCTTCCTGACGGGCCTTGTTGTAATTGATCTTCAATTCTTTCAATAAACTGTCAGCATTTTCTGTGGCCTTGTCCATCGCCGTCATTCGTGCTCCGTGTTCAGAAGCATGTGTGTCAAGCAGGGTCTTGTGAAACTGTGTCTGAAGGATCGTGGGAACCAGATATTCCAGCAAACTTTCCTGATCAGGTTCGAAGATGTAATCCGCTTTTTTAGTGCTTTTTCCTTTTACGATAGGCATCTTCCTGACGGGCAGGAATTGCTCAGTTTGGAAAACCTGGGTTGCAGCATTTTTGAATTTACTATATGCGATCTCCACAGCATCGTATTTTCCATTAGCAAAATCCTCCATGAGGATTTTTGCAATTGGCGCTATCTGATCATAAGCCAAATTAGAAAATGCATTGACATGATCCATGATCAGCGGTGAATTCTTGTGTACACGACGTACATAGTCACCACCTTTTTTACCGATAGATATAAATGTTACATTGCCGGAAGCAAGTTGAGCAGGATATTTTCTATGAGCGATCTCTGTTGCCGCCTTACTGATATTAGTATTCAATGCGCCTGCCAATCCACGATTGGAAGTCACCACGACGATGGCTACATTTTTGACCTCTCTCTCTGTATTGAACACAGAAGTTCCGTCGCCATCCAGATTGGAAAGGATATTGGACAACATCTCATTGAGTTTCTCACTATAAGGCCTCAACTGGACGATTGCCTGCTGGGCACGACGCAACTTGGCAGCAGAAACCATCTTCATGGCCTTTGTGATCTGTTGGGTCGAGATCACAGATTTAATCCTTTCCCTTACCTCCTTTAAATTCGCACCCATATATTAAGTGATATTAATGATGATGGCAGGCTAAAAAGATGAATATCTGCGTTGTTCTAAAAATTTATAATGCTCATTAATAAGAGTTAACTCCGCTTATAAATTTTTATCACGCCTTGATCTTCACCTTTTTTTCTCTCCCATTTTGTTAAAGCTATTATTAATAATTTGACGTCTTACTTTTTTAATAATTCAAAACCTGATCTTCAAATTTTTTCCTCTTTCATGTGGTTTTGAAATAACGGTTGTTGATAATTAAGACGCGTATTGTTTCGACAGATCTGCAGCAACTGCTTTCAAGGCGGTAAGATCTGCTTCTTCCAGTTTACCTGCTTTGAAATTGGCCAACATTCCTGCATGGTTTTTATCCAGGATTGAGAAAAGATTTTCTTCAAAATCTCTCACGTTTACAGGCTTGACATCTTTCAGCAAGTTGTTTGAACCGAGGTAGATTATAGCTACTTGTTTTTCCACGGACACAGGAGCATACTGAGCTTGTTTCAATACCTCCACATTACGCACACCTTTGTCCAAAACAGACTTGGTAGCAGCATCAAGGTCAGAACCGAATTTAGCAAATGCTTCCAATTCGCGGTATTGGGCCTGATCCAGTTTCAGGGTACCTGCAACTTTCTTCATCGACTTGATCTGAGCGTTACCACCCACACGGCTTACGGAGATACCCACGTTGATCGCAGGTCTGATACCTGAGTTGAACAAAGTCGTCTCCAGGAAGATCTGGCCATCAGTGATCGAGATCACGTTGGTAGGGATATAAGCCGATACGTCACCCGCCTGGGTTTCGATGATCGGAAGCGCTGTCAGTGAACCACCACCTCTTACAAGTCCTGAGGCTTTCAAAGATTCAGGAAGGTCGTTCATGCTTTGTGCCATCTCATCATTGCTGATGATCTTGGCAGCACGCTCCAGCAAACGGGAGTGCAAGTAAAATACATCACCCGGATAAGCCTCACGTCCCGGAGGTCTTCTTAACAAAAGGGAGACCTCACGGTATGCAACTGCTTGTTTTGACAAATCATCGTAGATGATCAATGCCGGACGCCCCGTATCACGGAAGAATTCTCCGATAGAAGCGCCTGCAAATGGTGCGTAGAACTGAAGAGGTGCAGGATCAGCTGCAGATGCTGCAACAATACAGGTGTAAGCCATCGCTCCATTTTCCTCCAGTACTTTCGCTACCTGAGCTACAGTAGATGCCTTCTGCCCGCACGCAACATATATACAATAAACAGGTTCTCCCCTGTCATAAAATTCTTTCTGGTTGATGATCGTATCGATGGCGATTGCAGTCTTACCGATCTGGCGGTCACCGATGATCAGCTCACGCTGACCTCTTCCGATCGGGATCATGGCATCGATGGCCTTGATTCCGGTCTGAAGCGGCTCAGTAACCGGTTGGCGGAAGATTACACCCGGAGCTTTACGTTCCAGTGGCATCTCATATTTAGTACCGGTGATCTCACCTTTACCATCCAACGGTTGGCCAAGCGGATTAACTACCCGGCCCAGGTAACCTTCTCCTACCTGAATAGAAGCGATTGTATTTGTTCTTTTTACTTTTGAACCTTCCTTGATATTGTCAGAAGCACCCAAAAGTACCACACCGACGTTATCTTCTTCAAGGTTTAAAACGATGGCCTGAACGCCTGTTTCGAATTCTACAAGTTCACCCGCTCTTGCATTGGTGAGGCCGTAAACACGGGCGATACCATCACCTACCTGCAATACGGTACCTACTTCTTCGAGCTCTGCTTCAGTATGAAATCCGGAAAGTTGTTGTTTAAGAATTGCTGAAATTTCATCAGGTTTAACACTTACCATGGTTATTATAAATTTTAATGATGTTATTTAATTCTGGGAGAAAGTTTGTTTCAATTTGTTCATCTGATAGAGGACACTGCTGTCATAAAGTTTATCTTCAAACTGTATGATGAATCCGCCTATCAGGACAGGATCTATTTTTGTTTCGAGCTGTATGGTCATATTTTCGCCGATCAATGATCTGACCTTTGAAAGGATCTTTTCTGTGGTCGCTGCATCCAGGGCAGTGGCAGAAGTAACTTTTACAAGCGCGATATTGAACTGTGCATTGTATTGGGTATTGAATTCTTCTGCGATATCTATTAGCAATGATTCTCTGCCCTTTTTAACAGAAAGGTTAAAAAACGCCATAGTAAGATCATCCATTTTACCTTCAAAAATGGCTTTAAGGCAAGCCAGCTTTTTGTCGGGATAGATGATAGGGCTTTTAAGCAATAGGACAAGTTCCCGGCTTTTAAGTGCTTCCTGAAAGTTGACCATGTCTGCCTTAACGATATCTGTCTTTCCCTGTTCGGTAGCCAGATCTAAGAGGGATCTTGCATAACGGGAAGCAACTTGTGATACGGACATTTAGTTTAAATTTCTATTTGATT
>JAYUWT010000596.1:0-2644 GCA_043753405.1 Saprospiraceae bacterium
TCAGTTAAACCCTAACGACAAATTAATCGTTCTTTCTCAACTTGATTTTACTCAATATTATAAAATTAATGTCAGCGGAGCAGTTAGAAGTCCGGGGGAATTTGATTTTGATCCGGCAAGAAATATTCGCGTAAGTGAAGCCATCACTTTGGCAGGAGGCTTGTCAGTGGATGCTCTATCCAGAGGATATGTAGTAAGATCAGATACTGCTACCGGAATTCGGAATTATGCATTGTTCAATGTACAAACAGCTATCAGCGATATAAATTCTACAGAAAATTTTACACTTGAACCGCATGACAGGATAGTTATATTGTCTAATTCAATCATCAAGAGTGAAAGTACTATTACAGTGGGGGGAGCTGTAAAAAATCCGGGAAAATTTAAATACGGTTATTCTATGACCTTATTGGATGCGATCACTTTATCAGGAGGTTTAAAAACAGAAGCTGCGACGAACAGAGTTGAAATTTTTAGGATCATAATGAATAACAATGAACCTACCAGAGTTGTCGCTGCTACCTTTGATATTCCACGCGATCTGGTAATGGCATCTGACACATTGGTCAAAACATATTTAGAACCCTTTGATATTATTGAAGTTAGATCACTTCCTAAATATAGTTTGCAAAAAGTAATCAGAATAGATGGTGAGGTAAGATATCCGGGAGATTACGCCTTGATAAAAGATAATGAGACTATCTATGAAGTAATCGCCAGAGCAGGAGGATTAAATGCAGAAGCATTTCTTGGTGGCGCATTATTAAATCGAACATTTGACAATACAGGTCTTGTAATTATTCAATTAGGGGATATCATGAAAAATCCAAATGCAAGTTATAATATAGCTCTGTCGGATGGTGACATTTTGACCATTCCCAAAAGTAAAGAGTTGGTTTCTATTGCCGGTGCTGTTAATTCAGGGGATATAATTAACTCTGCAGAAATAGGTGCAGATAATAAAATAAATGTGGCATTTTTATCCGGTAGATCAGCTATGTATTATATCAATGAATATGCCGGAGGACTTTCTGATAAAGCCGACAAGAATAAAATATATGTAGAGGATGCAAACGGAAAAAAATCCAAGGTCAGATCGTTTTTAATATTTAAAAAATATCCGAAAGTAAATAAAGGTTCTGCGATCGTAGTTGGTTATAAAGATGAAAAACTATTGCGGGTTGAACCTAAAGAAAAAGCCGATTGGGCAAAGATCATAGCGGAATCCGTGGCGCAGGCAACAGCCATTCTAACTTTGGTAGTACTGATCAATACCATCAATAAAAACTAGGTCCAGATCAGAATTAGAGATCTCAATGGAGAAAAATTATTAAACTTTAATAATAATGTTTCAATAATCCTATATAATTAAGTTATATAAAAAATGCCTATTGGATCAATCTAAAATTGGCTTAACTACTTTTTTAGAAACCGGCAAGTTCAATAATACAACACTAAGGATGATCACACCGCAAGCGGCAAATATATTCAATGACATTTTTTCATTCAATACAATCCATCCCAGGATGATTGCAACTACGGGATTAATATATGCATAAACTGAAACTATGGGAAGCGGTAACTTTTTAAGAGCATATGCATAAGCAATCATGGCAACAATAGAGCCCAATAGTATCAAATAAACCAGAGCAAACCATCCGGACCCAGACAACTGAAAAGTATGGTCTTCTTTCATAATCAGGCTTACAATAATAAGGCCGACACCGCCTGAAAACATTTGTATCGATGCATTGACAAATGGATTGGATTGATCTGAAGTTCTTTTGACAATGTAACTCCCGGCAATCCAACCAAAAGTTGCTACCAGTGTAAGAAACGCACCCCATGTATATGCGGGGTCCTGAAAACTATTAATAGAATCAGAAAACAACCATAATATACCTGCCACCCCCAGAAATATTGAAAAATATCCAACCCAGGTCAATTTTATAGCACCAGGCCGAACTAAATTGATCAGGCTCACCCATACAGGCATAGAGGCGCAAATAACTGCAGCCATACTCGAAGGAATATTGACTTCACCATAACCTACAAGGCCATTGCCTATGGTAATCATAAAAAAACCTGCAAGACTTTGTTTCCAGAGGTTGGACCAGGAATGAAATTCAAATTTTGAAAATATCAGTATAAATAGAAATAATATGATCCCTGTCATCACCTGACGAATTCCGGAAAATTGGAAAGGAGCCATTTCACCAACTCCTATCTTCAGAAAAAGATAAGTAGTACCCCAAATAATACAAATGATAATTAGGGCGATCCATGCCTTCCTATTTCCCATAGTTCAAAATTAGAATGTTTAAATTATAGAGCTCCCATTTAAAAATGCGTAAATGTATTATATTTAAAATTCTAATTTATAATCAGTTTTCAAAAATGAATAAAACAGCAATTATTTCACTTAATATCAATAAATTCAAAGATAAGGTAACTGCAATGGATGCTGATTTCGTAATGATCGAAGAGCCGCTACAAATAAATACTGTCAATCATCTTTCTGAAAAAAAACCTGCCAGTATTACGATGCGGACACCAGGAAATGATTTGGAACTGGCAATAGGATTTATGTACAATGAAGGCATCTTAAATCATAAAAATGACCTGATCAGATCCCATGAAAATT
>JAYUWT010000597.1:0-6634 GCA_043753405.1 Saprospiraceae bacterium
GGCATCGCAACTTATTTTCGGGAATATGCAAGATTAGACCTGGATAAAGAATTGGCCCACCTCAAAAAAGACGATGGATCAAATTATAATGTATATACGGACGGTTTGAGAGTTTATACTTCCATCAATCTTGATATGCAGGCTTATGCTGAAAAAGCAGTTGCCGACCATATGAAAGAGTTGCAGGACCTTTATACCCAGCAGATGAGATGGATTAAGTTGCCTTGGAAAGATACCAGCTTTCTGAATAAGGCTATTATGAATACTGAAAGATATAAATCATTGGCTATTGCAGGCAAAACGCCGGAATACATAGACAGTGTTTTTAATGCTAAATTGGACATGCTTGTATATAGCCCTAAAGGTGAAATGAAAATGAAGATGAGTCCCAAAGATTCACTGATCTACTATCTCCAGTTCTTATCAGCAGGATTTATGTCTGCTGACCCGACTACAGGTTTTATAAAGGCTTGGGTAGGAGGTATAGATAACCGATATTTTCAATATGATCATGTCAAAGCACGAAGGCATGTAGGATCTACATTTAAACCAATAGTTTATTCAGCCGCATTGGAAAAAGGATTGAATCCCTGTGATTATTATGATAATACCCAAAAAACATATCCTCAATTTGAAAACTGGTCTCCACGAAATTTTGAAGGTGGTTATGGAGGTGAATATTCAATGGCAGGTGCTCTGGCCAAATCTCTAAATTGTGCTACAGTAGATATTATGTTAAAAACCGGTATAGATACTGTGGTGGATTTTGCAAAAAAAATAGGAATTACTTCTCCTATACCTTCAGAGCCATCTGTCAGCCTGGGAGCTGTGGATGTATCACTCATAGATATGATGACAGCCTATTCAGTATTAGTCAACAGGGGATTGAAACCTAAGATGACCTATATCATGCGTATAGAAGATTCTGAAGGCAATATTCTGATAGACAATACTACCGAAAAAAGTCAACAGAAAGAGCAAGTGATGAACGCTGAAAATGCTGACATGATGCGTAGTATGATGCAGGGAGTTATTAATAATGGCACAGGTGGATCTATCAAATGGCGGTATTCGGTCACTGAAGATCTTGCAGGTAAGACAGGAACAAGTCAGGATTGCAGTGATGGATGGTTCATAGCCAGTAATCCCAAACTTATTACAGGAGCATGGGTAGGAGGTGAATTCCCGGAAATTCATTTAAATGGAAATTTTACCGGAGCCTTTACCGCCTTGCCAATTGTTGGCAAATTCTTGCATAATGTCGAAAAAAACAAGAAATTAAAAGCGTATGTTTCCGCTAAATTTCCCCCTATTTCCAAAGAATCTAAAGAAATTCTAAATTGTGCTTTTTCACGATATGTTTATAATCCGTATGCTATTGATTCAACGTCCCTGGATTCATTAGGAAATCCAATTGAACGTGAGACTGATGAAAATTCTGAAGAAGGGGATAATCAATCCAGAAAAGATTCTACACGTAAGAAAAATATTTTCGACAGAATGTTTGATAATCAAAAAAATAGTCAAAAAGACAGTAAAAAAGATAGCAAAAAAGATAAAAAAAAGAAAAACAATCAGAATAGGGAAAATTAGATCATTATTCCTCTTTTAAAAAATGGTTTTCTTTAATATATAATTAATTTTTTAATGGAAATATTAATGGAGTCACATAAAGAAGTTGCAATGGCTGAAGAAAAAGTAGCTATAAAGCTTGATAACGTGATTTTAAAAGATCTTTATAATAAAATCATTTATCCTCGGCTCATCGAAGAAAAAATGCTAAATTTATTGCGCCAGGGAAAGATAAGCAAATGGTTTTCCGGTATTGGCCAGGAAGCTATTTCTGTAGGCGTGGCGGCGGCATTAGATAATGAAGAGTATATTTTTACAATGCACCGCAACCTTGGTGTTTTTACTACCAGACAAATGCCTTTGACCAAGCTTTTCAGCCAATGGCAAGGTACAGTAGGAGGATATTCCAAAGGACGAGAGCGATCTTTTCATTTCGGATCTGTGGCTCATCATATCGTGGGTATGATCTCCCACCTTGGACCTCAATTGTCATATGCCACAGGGGTAGGCTTAGCACACAAGCTCAGTAGAGAAGCCAAAGTTACTGCAGTTTTTACAGGAGAAGGTGGAACAAGTCAGGGTGAATTTCACGAAGCATTAAATCTGGCTTCAGTTTGGCAATTACCTGTGATCTTTGTTATAGAGAATAATGGTTATGGACTTTCTACACCAACCAATGAACAATACCATTGTGAAAGATTAAGTGATAAAGGTTTAGGTTATGGCATGCGTTCCTTAACAATAGATGGGAATGATCTGATCGGGGTATATTCTATAATAAAATCGATCGCTGAAGAATTACGGCATAAACCTGAACCAATCCTTTTAGAATGCCTTACATTCAGAATGAGAGGACACGAAGAAGCCTCCGGAACAAAATATGTTCCTCAGGAACTTATGGATCATTGGGGAAGCCTGGATCCTATCAGTAGATTCGAGAAACATCTATTGGATAATCATATTTATACGCAGCAAGAAATGGATCAGATCAGATCTGATTATAAAAAAAGCATTAACGAGGATGTGTCCGATGCTCTGAATCAAAGTCCTGTAACAGTTGATACTGTAACTGAATTGCAGGATGTCTTTGCCCCTTTTTCGTTTGAACCAAAGTTACCTGAGTATGGATCCACCTCAGAGATGAGGATGGTGGACGCTATTTCAAGTGGTCTGGAGGAGTCAATGCAAGCTCATCCTAATTTGATCCTGATGGGACAGGATATTGCTGATTATGGGGGAGTATTTAAGATCACTGAAGGATTTGCAGATAAATTTGGAAAAGACAGAGTTAGAAATACACCATTGTGTGAAAGCGCAGTAATAGGTGCAGCATTGGGCTTGAGCCTGATGGGATATAAATCAATGGTTGAAATGCAATTCGCTGACTTTGTGACCTGTGGTTTTAATCAAATCGTTAATAATTTAGCCAAACTCAATTACCGATGGGGCCAAAATGCTGATGTAGTAATTAGAATGCCAACTGGCGGTGGAGTAGGAGCGGGACCCTTTCACTCCCAGAGTAATGAAGCATGGTTTACACATGTTCCAGGGTTAAAGGTTGTTTATCCTTCCAATCCATACGATGCCAAAGGTTTATTAATCACGGCTTTTGAAGATCCTAACCCTGTGATGTACTTCGAGCATAAAGCTTTGTATCGCTCTTCCAATCAGGATGTACCTACCGGTTATTACAATATTCCATTCGGAAAAGCATCGTTGACTAAAACCGGGTCAGAATTGTCGATCATTACCTATGGAATGGGAGTTCATTGGGCAATGGAGGTTTCAAAAAAATTGCTTGATATTGATATAGAAATTGTCGATCTTAGAACCCTGGTTCCTCTTGATTCAGAGACTATATTTGCATCTGTAAAAAAGACAGGCAAAGCCCTCATCCTGCATGAGGATACCATGTTTGGAGGCCTGGGAGGTGAGCTGGTAGCCATTATCAATGAAAATTGTTTTGAATATCTTGACGCACCCATGTTGAGGTGTGCGGGCCTGGATACACCTATTCCTTTTACTATCCCCCTTGAGAAAAACTTTATGGCTTCGTCCCGGCTTGAGAATTTGATTTTACATATAATTTCGTATTAATGATCAACCCAACAAATAATTGATAAAATTTATTAAAATATACAATGGACAAAAATATTGAAAATATTGTTTCAGTAAGTGGACTGCCGGGTCTTTATATCTTGGAATCAAGTCGCAGCAATGGATTAATTATAAAAAATATTGATGACGGCGTAAAACAATTCGTATCAGTCCGCAAGCATCAGTTTACTCCCCTGAGATCTATAGCTATTTATACTTATAATGACTCTACTCCTATCGAGGAGATATTTAGGAAAATGGAAGAAGTTAAAGCAACTTATTCAGTGGCTGATTATTTGAAAGCAAACAACAATGACCTTGCAAAATATTTCAGGATAATTCTTCCTGAATATGACGAAGACAGGGTATATGCAAGTGATATGAAAAAAGTCTTAAAGTGGTATGATTTCCTGGAAAAGAGAGATTTCTTCCGGGTGTCTGAAGATTCAGTTATTGATAAAAGTGAGGAAGAATGATCAATTCTCTTAAAGTGGTAGCTGTTTTGCCCGCTTATAATGCATCCAGGACTTTAGAGAAGACTTTTAGGGAAATTCCGGGAGATCTTGTTGATGAAATAATACTTTGCGATGATAATTCCACTGACAATACTGTCGAAGTAGCTGTATCATTGGGAATAAAACACATTGTAAGACATGAGATTAACCGGGGTTATGGAGGGAATCAAAAATCACTCTATAATAAGGCAATAGAATTAAATAGTGACATCATAATTATGTTACATCCTGATTATCAATATACTCCCTTATTGATACCTTCTATAGCACATTTGATTAGTTCCGGCCTATATCCTGTGGTATTTGCATCCAGGATCCTTGGTATGGGAGCTCTCAAGGGTGGTATGCCTATGTACAAGTATATTGCGAACAGATTTTTAACCCTGTTTCAAAACATTTTATCTTCACAGAAATTAAGCGAATATCATACCGGTTACCGGGCCTTTTCAATCGAAGTTTTAAAGAAGATCAATTATGAAGCAAATTCTGATGACTTTGTTTTTGACAATCAAATGATTGCCCAGATATTTTATCATGGATTTGAAATCGGTGAAATAACCTGTCCGACCAAATATTTTGAAGAAGCTTCTTCCATTAACTTTAGCAGAAGTGTTCAATATGGCCTTGGTGTATTATTAACCAGTGTTTCTTACAGGCTTAACAAATGGGGTATTCTGCACTCAGATATATATAAGGCTAAGTCCTAAAGCACTATAAATCGTCCTGTGGCAATGATGTATCCGAATTTGTCAATTCCAAAAACAACATAACTTCCGGGCATAGAATTTTTCCATTCTATTGTTTGTTTAACGGCATTATTTGTTTTTGTATTTACAAGTTGCCTGCCGGAAGCATCCATGATGATTATAGTTTCCAGTGAAGGTGGAGTTTTTACATGGATCTCATGAACGGACCGGAGCAGGACCGAGGGATATATTTCCAATGGTTTAATAGGGTAAGTGATATCTTTTGTACTGCTTTGTGGATTACATTGCATGCCATTATTGCTACAGTATGATCGCTCAGGAACTGTACAGTCCAGGATAAAAGGATTTGCTTTATCATTTTGATAAGTGGCGATCAATATATTCCTGTTCCATTCAGCTTCGTCAACCGGATCATCAAAATGCCATTTGCATATATCTGTGATCATTGATTGGAAATAATTAGGGTCAGCGGCATCCGCCTCTGGTGTATAAACACTATAGAAATACATCACACTGCGGGCAATATCACCTTTCCGATTCTCCTGTGGTTCGAATACATTATTAGCATGCTCGCTGTATCTATCAATATTGGTTGTAGGCTTATTTGATTGTTTTATAGCTTTATAATACCACCATTGTGTTGTGTTATCCGGTACTTCACCGAACGGATCATTTGCCCGATCTGAATTGACATTTTCTCTTGTCGGATATAAGTTATACATATTGGACCTCATAGGTTCATCCTCAGCTCCTTTGGATTGTGGAAATATGTGTTCTGTATTAATACCCTGGGAAAATGCATTTTCAGAGGGATCACTACCCGGATCCAAAGTGATAGTATAATCTGTATATAAACATGATAATTGGTTATTGACAGCAAGAATATTTCTGAATAAAGTATCTCTGGCATTGTTATAGCCTAGAGTCGACGCCGGTCTAAACTGTGCTCTTATCTGGGTCAATAATTCAATTCCATTCAATCCTTCCAGGACAGGCACATGTTGTGCTGATAAACAAAAAGGAAGTAAAACCAAAAAAAGAACAAGACGCATATATCAATTATTAAGTGCAAATTTACTAAAATCGTTTGAATAAGGTTTATATCATTCATGTTTAGAATGTTAAGGATCAATTAATGGATTGTGTAGTTTAATTTTGACTTGTTTGTAAAATTTTAATAACAATAATTTACGGTAATTATTTACGAAATTTCATTCATGTTCATGATTGTATCCATTGAACGGGCTACACATTTTACGGTATCTCAGCCAAAATGAATATATAAACCAATAGTTTTGTGGGAGAAATCAACTAATATTGTGAAAATTCTTCGCGAAGCTAAAATCAGAAAGCAATGCATATCAGACCATTCAAAGCTATTTACCCTGCCACCTCTACTATAGCTGATATTAATGAATTCACTAATAACGTCAGAAATAGTTTTCAGGATTTAAATGCAGAAAAAAAGTTAGTGCGAAGTGAAGAACCGCATTTTATTTTATACAATATCAAAAGTGCAGGATTGACATCCAGAGGAATTATATGCCTTACGGATATTCAGGATTACCGGGATGGAAATATATTAAAGCATGAAAAAACGCTTGAAGAAAAAGAACTGGAACAGATCAAATTAATCTCTATCCGTAAATCAATGGTTAAGCCTGTTTTATTAGCTTATCCGGCTCATGAATGGTTTGATGAATATTTGGATACACTCAAAAAAGATTCAAGTATTATTCAACA
>JAYUWT010000598.1:0-2640 GCA_043753405.1 Saprospiraceae bacterium
CATCACTTACAATGAATCCAAGATCACGAATCTATTGAGAAATGAAGATGCTACTTTTCAAGGCGTCAACGTATCCAATATCAGTGGCGGTACCGGAAATACAGTAGGTAAATTTGCCGTGGGGTACGCTCCTTATACATTCTTTGTACACAAACAGGTATATGATGCAGCTACAGGTGATCCTATCGAAGGTCTTTATGAAGATAGCAACAGGGACGGACAGATAGATGACAAGGACAGATATTTGTATACAAAACCTGCTCCTGATGTATTAATGGGTGTAAGTACCCAGGTCATTATTAACCGATTCTCTGCAGGGCTGGCAGGCCACGCTTCGTTTGGTAATTATGTTTATAACAATTACGCATCAAATTCGACCACACTGAGAAACATAGAAAATCCGCTAAACTTTATCGGAAATGCTTCCAGAGGATATGATGAAACATTATTCACAAACAATCAGTATCTGTCTGATTACTATATAGAGAATGCATCATTCTTTAGGTTAGACAACATCAACCTGGGTTATAATATTGGCAGTATTTTCAGAGATAAAGCTTCTTTGAGATTGAATGCAAGTATCCAGAATGTTTTCGTGATCACTAAGTATAAGGGACTTGATCCGGAGATATCTGATGATAGAGGAGTAGATAACAATATCTATCCTCGACCAAGAGTTTATTCATTTGGTATTAACCTTGATTTTTAATTTTTAATAAGAAAAAAATGATAAAATTTAATTTTAAATATATAATTAGCGGTTTGATATTCAGCTTATTGGTGGCATCATGCGCCAATAAATTAGATCTCGCTCCGGTTAATGACCTGACGCCTGAGAAAGCTTATTCTACGGCTGCAGGTTATAAATCTGTACTTGCCAAGATCTATGCTACAATGTCTATTTCAGGAAACGCAGGTCCTGCCGGAGCACCGGATATAGGAGGAGGATTGGATGAAGGATCTCAGGTTGGTTTCATTCGTAACTTCTTCAACCACCAGGAATTACCTACGGATGAAGCCATCGTAGCATGGAATGACCAGACCATACAGGAATTTCACAACCTGAAGTTTACCTCAAGTGATGTATTTATTCTTGGTATGTATGCCCGTCCCATTTATAATATCACACTGATAAATGAGTATCTGCGGGAATCAGATGAAGGTAAGGTGGCCGGAAGGGGCATTACAGGAGTGGAAGCTGCAGACATTGCAAATTCGCGTGCTGAGGCAAGATTCCTCAGAGCTTTCAACTATTGGGTGATGATGGACCTTTTTGGTAAATCTTCATTTATCACTGAAGCAGATCTTATCGGAACAAATCTTCCACAGGAAAAAAGCAGGGCAGAATTATTTACTTACATTGAATCAGAACTAAAAGATATTGATACCAAACTTGCACCCGCTCATACCATTGAATATGGAAGAGTAGATCAGGCTGCGGCATGGGCTCTTTTGGCCAGAATGTATCTGAATGCAAATGTATATACAGGATCTCCTAAATATGCTGAAGCGATCCAATACAGTTTAAAAGTGATCAATGCGGGTTATACATTACAACAGAATTACCCACAATTGTTTATGGCTGATAATGACAGCAAGAAAAATGAATTCATCTATGCTGTAAACTGTGACGGCTTAAGGACTAAATCATACGGAAATACCACATTTTTAGTGCATGCTGCCTGTGGAGATGACGCTTCTGCTTATGGTGTAGGAAGCGGATGGGGTGGATACCGTGCGACAAAAGGACTGGCAAATTTATTCCCTGACCTTTCAGGAGCTACTGATCAAAGAGCCTTGTTCACTACTTCCGCATTTGGAACCTCAGAAGCTCAACTAGCAATACCAGTCATTGCAGAATTTAAGAATGGCTTGCATGTTGCTAAATTTGTCAATATCAGGTCTGATGGCGGGGTAACTTCTGATCCTACCAGAGAGTTTGTGGATACTGATTTCGCGATATTCAGGCTGCCGGAAATGTATCTTATATATGCTGAATCAGTGCTGAGAGGCGGAAGTGGCGGAGATGCAGGAACAGCACTTGGTTACGTCAATGCGATCAGAGCGAGAGCACATGGAGGTTCTGGAGGCCAGATCACATCAGGAGATATGACCTTGCAATTTATCCTGGATGAAAGAGGACGAGAATTGTATTGGGAAGGCCACCGCAGAACAGACCTTGTCAGATATGATCAACTTACTACAGGAACTTATTTATGGCCATGGAAAGGTGGTGTGAGCTCAGGTACTGCTGTGGACCCTAAATATAATTTATATCCGATTCCTAACAGCAACCTGGCGGCAAATAAAAATTTGACCCAAAATTCGGGTTTCTAATTTAAAAAATTATTAATAATGAAAAATATATTTAAACTAATTTGCTTGACCTTGTTTGCCATTGGTTTTCTGACCGGTTGTGAAAAGGATGAGGTCAAAGCAGAATTTTTGGGTGGCACGCCTCCTGTCCTTACTGCATCTACTGATGTGATCGACATGAGTTTTGCCAATGCAGACAACGTGGGTATATCCCTTGATTGGACCAACCCTAATTTTAATTTCACATCAGGTAGAAGTTCTCAGAATGTGATCTACAATCTTGAAATAGATACAGTTGGGTCTAACTTCTCTAATCCTAAAAAG
>JAYUWT010000599.1:0-18799 GCA_043753405.1 Saprospiraceae bacterium
CCAAAGTTAGGATCTATAATGCCATGTTTATCAATTTTTGAAATAAATCCATTTGTGAAACCTCCAATTTCAGTTCCACCACAAATTATAATAGATGAATCGTTTTGGAAACATAAAGATGTTATTACAAAATTCTCTAAATTGTTAATATTGTCAAAAATTCCATTATCCCCAAATCCGGCAACAAAGGTTCCATTTGAATCAATTTTATTTATTGCACTATATGATCCTTCATCATCAAAATTATTACCAAAGAAGATAATGTCACCATTATTACAAACCAATGCTTTATGAGATAATTCTGTATTGTACTGGGGCAAAAACAGTACACCGTTATCTCCAAATGAACTATCTATTTTCACTTGTTGAGCTAAAGCATTGTAACTCAACAGAAAAAGGAAAAATAATTTAAAAAAATTCATATTTGCTTTTTTATTTTCTTAAAAATAATCAGTTTATCATTAACTGTCAATTATTTAACTAAACTATATAGTTCAATTCTTGTAGTATGTTAATCTGGATTTACACTCATGAGTACCCAATACTTGTACTAAAGCCAGAGTGAGATATCAACTTAGACCCAATTCAACATCCCTTCTAACACGCTATCCCCAAAATATACCTAGCTTAACGAAAGATTATCTGTTTTCAAAAGGTCACGAGTTAAAAATTCGCGACAGCATATACCTAAAACTATTATGTTGGCGCAAGTCTCCCGACTTGTGATACTTAATTCCAAATTACATATTCCTTATTATTTCAGATTTCATAGGATGCAACGCCCGTCCCACCCACATTAACAAATCATTATTTCCTAAAATACATAAAAAAAGTATATTTGCAGCCGCTAAGAGTGCGATTTAAATATAATGGTATCAGGTACTTACATCATTTAATGTGTTCCTGATAAATTATTACATTGAGCACTTTTTTTAAAATAAATATCGCTTTACGGGATTATTGCGTTACAGTTAGTCTTAAAACGATTTATTTTTCTTGTATTTACGATAAACCTATTCTATACTTATGTTTAAGAACTATATACTATTAATGAGTTGCCTTTTTGTTTCGGCTTCTTTGTTTTCACAAAAAGATGAAGTGCTGTTCACGGTCAACAAAACACCGGTGACTGTCAGTGAATTCAAATATATCTACGAAAAATCCAATAATAAAAATGCCGATTATTCTGAGAAGTCACTCAAAGAAAGCCTGGACCTGTACACCAGATTTAAACTAAAAGTCGCTAAAGCGAAGGATTTGAGACTGGACACGCTAACTTCATTAAAGACGGAACTGGCCAGTTATAAAAAGCAATTGGCAGAATCCTATCTGACTGACAAAGAGATCACGGAAAAATTGGCCCGCGAACTTTACAACAGAAGCAGAACAGATGTTAGAGTGGCACATATCTTCATATCTGCAAGCCCTGACAAATTGCCCGAAGATACTTTGAAGGCTTATGCAAAAGCTAAGGAAATCGCATCCAAACTTAAGCAGGGTGGTAAGTTCGAAGATCTATTGAAGATTTATACAGAAGATGAATCTTCCAAAAATACCAATGGCGACCTTGGATTCATCGCACCGATGTATCCAAATGGATTTTATGCATTAGAAAACCTTGTGTATTCTTTGAAAAAAGGGGAGTCAGGTGGTCCGGCAAGGACAGTGGCCGGGTACCATATTATCAAAATACTGGACAGCAGGCCCGCTCGTGGAGAAATGGAGGTCGCGCAGATCCTGATCAGGATAAGTAAAGATGTGGATGATGGTCATGCCAGAATCCGTATCGACTCCATATATAACTCAATCAAAAAAGGGAAAGATTTTAATGAAACGGCGAAGACTTTTTCTGATGATAAAGCAACTTCAAGTAAGGGTGGATTTCTTGGTTTTGTAACTATAGGCCAGTATGACCCTGCTTTTGAAGATGCTGTATTCTCTTTAAAAAATGATGGTGATTATACAGCTCCGTTTAAAACTGCCCTGGGATACCACATTGTTAAAAGAATTTCTAAAAAAGAGGATGCATCTTTTGAAATAGCCAAAAAGTCTTATATGTCCAAGGTATCTCAAAATGAGCGGTTTAATATGGCTAAGGTCAAATTGGTTGAAAACATCAAAAAAGAATATAAATATACCGTTGATCAGAAAGTATTCAAGCTATATGTAGATTCGATAAATACTGATAAGTTTTATACCGCAAACTGGACAGAGCCAAAAATTAAAAAAGCAACGGTATTTACGCTGGGTAATCAAAAATATGATACGGATCAACTCAACGAATTTGTAAAACTGAATACCAGAAGGAGAGTCCGTATGAATAAAGGAATGATACCTTCTGTAGCATTTGAAGAATTGTACACTGATTTTGTGGCTGCAAAAGCAATGGAATATGAACAAGGTCAACTGGAATTCAAATACCCTGATTATAAATCTCTGACAAGGGAATATGAGGAGGGATTTTTATTTTTTGAAGTAACCAACAATGAGGTTTGGAATAAGGCTTCCCAGGATACTGCCGGAATAGAGAAATTCTTCAGATCAAATAATCAAAAATATATGTGGGAAGAAAGGGCCCGCGTCCTGCACTATACTTTCAAAGCTTCCTCGGCTGAAGAACTCAATAAGATATATGAGACCGCCCGTAAAAACTCTCCCGAAGAATTGCAAAAGAAATTCGGAACAGATAAGGTTTCATACACCTCCGAACTGATGGAAAAATCCAATTCATCGGAAGCAGCCGGATTGGAATGGAAGAAAGGCACTTTAAGTCCACTTAACAGGAATGACGATGGCAAGACAGGTTCTGCAGACAAAATCGAATCCTTATTGTCCCCCTCCCAAAAGGAGTTAAAAGATGCCCGTGGTTTTGTAATTGCTGATTATCAGGACTATCTGGACAAACTTTGGGTCGAAAAACTAAAAAAAGAATACAACGTTTCTGTCAACCAAAACGTTTTTAATTCGCTTATCAAGCGTTAATAGAAAATTTCAAATGATCAAAATCATAATTTATTTATTTTGTTTCTTTCCATTTCTGGCCTTCGGTCAAAGAGAGATCCTCGATAAAGTAATAGCTCAGATAGGCGGTGAATCCGTCCTTCTTTCGGAAGTTGAAGAGGCATATATAATGGAGAAGGGCCGCACTCCGGAAGCAGATCCCAAAATAAGGTGTCAGATCATGGAAAATCTTTTGCTTCAAAAACTTCTGACCAACCAGGCTAAAATTGACTCTGTGGTGATCAGCAATGACATGATAGAAAACCAGCTCAATGCTCGATTTGATAGAGTCCTGGCTTATATGAATAATGATGTTTCGCAATTTGAAGCATATTATGGTAAGTCAGTCAGTGAAATGAAGGATGAACTAAGGGGTGATATGAAAGATCAACTCCTGGCAGAGGAGATGAAAAATAAAATAGTGGAAAAGATCACCATAACCCCTTCGGAAGTAAAGGAATATTACAGATCTATCCATTATGACAGCTTGCCATATTATAATGCTGAAGTGGAATATTCAGAGATCAATTATTACCCCCAACCCAGTAAGGCTGAAAAGCAAAAAGTTTTAGATAAATTAAACAGTATCAGGACGAGAATTGTAGAAAATGGTGAAAAATTTGAGGATCTCGCCAAAAAGTTTTCTATTGATGGTTCCGCCGCTGCCGGTGGAGACCTGGGCTGGGCTAAGCGAGGGGCTTTTGTTCCCGAATTTGAAGCAACAGCATTCAACCTCGAAGAAGGACAGGTAAGCACCGTCATTGAAACCGAATTTGGTTACCACCTGATGCAATTATTGGAACGAAGGGGTAATACATTTCATGCGAGGCACATTCTTTTAAAACCGGAATTGTCCGATGAAGATAAATCATATGCTCGACATACACTCGATAGCATCATCGTACTACTTAAGACTGACAAACTATCATTTGTAGAGGCAGTAAGAAAATACAGCAATAAAAATTTCCCCAGCTATAGCAATGGTGGCAGAGCCATTAATCAACAATCCAATACCAACTTCTTTGAAATATCAGAACTTGATCCTGATATTTATTTTACTCTGGATACTATGGAGGTGGGACAGATCTCAGGTGCAATAGAATTTAAAGACCCTTACGGTGAAACAGCTTACAAAGTATTATTGCTTCAATCAAGATCAGAGCCGCATAAGGCCAATCTGGAAATGGATTTTTCGCGTCTCAAGGATGATGCCATCATTTTTAAAAAGGATTCAGAAATCCAACGATGGCTGAGTGAAAAGATAGCAAATACTTACATAGTTATTCAACCTGAATGGTTAAGCCAATGTCCGGGTATTCACCATTGGAAAATGGTCAATTAAATCCATTAATGTGTAACTTTGCCCGCATAAAATAATATTGGAACATTGGCAAAGTCAACAGTTAATTACTTCTTTTCGCCTGATGTCCAGGAATTCAAACCTCTGATCTTAACGCTTTTCGATCTTATAGGAAGACAGTTTGAAGTCAAATTTACGGAAGTTGCCAATGCTGATACTGCTCAAATAAACTTTGCACGATCTTCTCCTTCCTATCCGATCAACTCCGAAGTCTATTCTGCTTTAGTATCGTTGCTGCCTTGTGATGAAACCTATATTAAAGGCCTTCATATTTATTTTGATAAAGATAAACTTGTGCTTGATCCTTTGGCAAGCATGTTCTATATCTTACATTGCCTGTCTGAAAAACTTGTAAAAGAAACTGCTTTAGATAAATATCAAAGACTCACTTATGAAAAGAGCATTAATAATCAATATCATCAATCATCAGAAGATATTGTCTCGCCCCTAATTCATTTATTTCTTAAGCGCTACGTTTCCATTGAAAATATTAGTGCAGTTCCCAGAAAACAAGTAATTCTGACCCATGATATTGACTTTCTGACTTCAGGGTTTAAGCAGGAACTAAGCTACTTCTTACGTAAGCCCTCATTTCAACTTGCAAAACATCTGATCCGACACCTGATCACAAAAAAGAAGATCTGGAATAATTTGAATGAAATTATTCACATTGAAAGGTCTTTTGGATTTAAAAGTACTTTTTATTTGCTCCCTGTAGAGGGTAAGTATCATGATATCAGTAATGCTGACTATGGACGACAAATTTTAACAACGACTGCCGAGCATTTGCTTCAAAATGGAATGGAAGTAGGACTGCACAAAAGTTCTTCAGACCTTTCGCATGAGGAAGAAATGAAGCGTTTCCGGTTATCGTATGTCAAAACAAACAGAAACCACTATCTGAAATATAATTTACCCAATGACTGGATCAAAATTGCCACTTCCGGAATACAGGTTGATACCGGCTTAGGATGGTCAGATGTTGCAGGCTTGAGAAATGGTTATCCGCTTTACTTTCGACCCTTCGTGACCGATTCTTCTTTGATCGTTGTTCCTTTAGCATTAATGGATACTACTTTTTACAATCAGGGCAAAACAGGCCTTGTCGAAACTTTTAAGCAGATGTCCGAGGGTTGGAAAGATGGATACACCGTTTCTGTATTATTTCATAATAATTTTCTGACGCCCTGGTCCAATAAATATTTTCTTGAACAATACAGGGCATTATTAAAATATCTACATTCCGGTCAAATAGAAGTAATTTCTACATCTGATCTTGCACTTGATCCTATAAATACAAATCAATAATGCATATAGTGATCATCCCCGCCTGGTACGAAATTCCTGAAAAAGGTCATGCAGGCATATTTGTAAGGGACATCGCAGAAAATTATGCAAACATGGGCCATAATGTATCAGTCCTTAGTTTTCATCCAAACAATGATGAGACGAATATTGTACAACGAACAGGTCCATCTGGCATAAAAGAATTTTATCACTATTTTCAATCTCCTGACTCCATTTGGAGTAAATTGAATTTTAACAAGATCGTTAAGAGTTATTTTGATCAATTTGTCAGGGAGCATGGATTGCCCGATCTGATCAATACTCATGGCCTTACCTCATTAAACTGGATAAAGGCAATCAGGAAAAAATACAAAGTTCCTTTAATTCATACCGAGCATTTGAGCACGCTGATGTCTGATAGAATTTCATTTAAATTAAAACTTCAAACTTTAATTTATTATAGTAGAGTTGATCATATCATAGCCGTGAGCAGGTCGCTGGTTGAAAAACTAACCAAGTTAACTGCGGTTCCGGTTAGTTTTATTTCCGGTATGGTACATCAGGATTTTTTCAATGAATCATTAGCTCCATTACAGTCTGATATCGCAAAGTTGGTGTGTGTGAGTGATCTGGATAAAAGAAAGGGTCATGAATTGTTGATAAGATCGATGGCGATCCTCGACAAGAGAGAGATTGAATTTCACCTTGAACTCGCCGGGAATGGTCCGGAATATAACTTTCTTAAAGACCTTGTCACAGAACTTGAATTGGAAAATAAGGTGACATTTCACGGGCGCCTATCCCGACCTGAAGTCATCGAATTACTCAAAAAGAGTGAGATCTATGTAACTGCCAGTATATCTGAAAGCTTTGGGAGCCATATCGCTGAGGGGCTTGCGATGGGACTTTATGTAGTTACCACAGATTGCAAGAGTCCCGAATTTTATATTAATGAGACCAATGGCGTCATCGTAAGGAGTTATAATACACTTGTGTTGGCCGATGCTATTGAAATTGCTATCGTCGAAAGAGGAACCTATTCCAAAATTGGGATAAGGGAATCAATTGAAATGTGGTCATCACCCCAGATAGTGATCCCTCAGATAGAAGAAATATTTAATATGTATGTTGATAAATAATTAACCTGCTTATGAGCTTCAGTGTTATCATCTGGCCCCGGATTAACAATCTGCTTAAGTGAATTACATCAACGTATTTTCTAAAAAAGGTAACTTTTCAGGATAGTCAGTCGTATAATGGAGTCCCCTGCTTTCATGTCTTAAGGTTGCACCTTTAATGATCAGATAGGATATCGTGATAAGATTGCGTAATTCGCACAACTGCGGACTGATAGTCGTACTGTTGTACAATTCCTCTGTCTCCTGATATAGAAGGAACATCCTGTCAGAAGCCCTTTTCAACCTGACATTGGACCGGACGATACCAACATAGTTGGACATAATCTCTTTAACTTCTTTTCTGCTCTGGGTAATCAGGACCATCTCCTTGGGATCATTGGTGCCGGAGGCATTCCAATCCGGGATTCCTTTTTGGATGGCATAAGAATTTACATTTTCCAGGATGCTCATAGCCCCCCGATAACCAAAGACGAGTCCTTCAAGTAAAGAGTTGCTGGCAAGTCTGTTGGCTCCATGCAGGCCTGAATTCGTACATTCTCCGGCAGCAATCAGTCTGTGGATCGAACTGTGGCCACGTGTGTCTATTTTGATGCCGCCGCACATATAATGACAAGCAGGGACTACAGGTATCATTGTTACAAAAGGGTCGATACCAATACTCATGCATTTGTTATAAATATTAGGAAAATGTTTCAAAAATCCATCCCTGTCCAAATGCCTGCAGTCAAGATACATATTATCTACTCCACGTACTTTCATTTCGTTGTCTATGGCACGCGCCACAATATCCCGGGGAGCGAGTGAAAGCCGCTCATCATATTTCTGCATGAATTCCAATCCGGCCGCATCTTTTAATATTGCTCCATATCCGCGCACTGCTTCACTTATAAGGAAATCAGGATTTTCCCCGGCGGGATTGTATAATGCTGTAGGATGAAATTGCACAAATTCCATATTTTCAACCCGGCCTTTAGCTCTATAAAACATTGCTATACCATCACCTGTGGCTACGGCTGGGTTAGTAGTTGATTTATATACCTGTCCTGTTCCCCCGGAAGCAAGCACTGTTTCTTTTGCCAGAAAAGTAATGATCTCGTTCGTTTTTCTATTTAGGGCATAAACACCATAACACTCTATATTTGGTGTTACCCTGGAGATATTATGGCCCAAATGATGCTGAGTGATGATGTCGATTGCAAAATAATGTTCATAGACTTTAATATTTTCAAATTGTGCAGCTTTGGCTACAAGGGTCCTCTGAATCTCCCTTCCTGTAATATCCTTATAATGCAGAATCCTGTTTTCACTGTGACCTCCCTCTCTTCCCAAATCATACCCGCCAGTACTATCCTTGTCAAAGTTAGCCCCCCAGTCGATAAGCTCCTGCACTCTTAAAGGGCCTTCTTCCACTACGATACGGACAACTTCAGGATCGCACAGATCATCTCCGGCGTCCAGCGTATCTGCAATATGGCTTTGAAAGTCATCAGTGTCATGGTCCCAGACAGAAGCAATTCCTCCTTGTGCGTAGTTCGTATTACTTTCGCTTTCTGTTGTTTTAGCGAGTATGATGATAGTAAGGTCTTTTCTTCTGGAGGCCAATTGAATTGCAAGGCTTAGACCTGCTACCCCTGAACCTACGATAACGATATCTGATTGTATTGCCATAAATATCCCGCTTCTTACTATTTCTGATTAAAGGTAAATATATAAACGGAATAATGATAAGGGAGAGGGAGAGGGATTATAAATGATAAATTATAAATTTACCCACGGAGCTCATTCTAACTTCTAACTTCAGCCCTCTGACCTCTGACCTCTGACCTCTTCCTTCTTATTCTAAATTATCCAAAAGAAAGTCAAGCCTTGAGACAAAATCATATTTTGGTTTGGTCAGATCTTTTAAAGATTGCTTAGTCAGGGTTTCCAGATCCAGTTCATCCTGAGTCGAAACGATGAATCTTTTTATTTTGCTTAGTTCTTCTCCCAGATATTCCTGTTCCGGCTGTCCGGGGGTGGGAATAAGTATACCTTTTTTATTGAGTGATACCAGATCCATGATAGTAGTATATCCTGTTCGGCTGATCACTCTTTTACTTTCATTAATGGCCTGATTGAGATCAGTAGCATTTAAATAATTAACACATTCTATATGATCGGGTAAATCCAGGGTCGCAACATCCTCTCCTGGCAGTCCCCTCACCAAGAGCATATGATATGGTAGTAAAACAACCTGTCCTATGATTTTTTCTTCTAATTGGGTCCGGGCAGGTTCAGGCCCGGATAGAACAATGATAAAGTCTCTTTTAAATTTTACTTTTTCAAAGGTAAATCTTGAAAGGGGGCCTAAATAGCTTACTTTCTTGAATCCCCCCTTGGACGACATCATGCCACTTAGATTATTCGGAGGTGGAGCATCGGGGATCCAAATCTGATCAAATTTCTCAATCATAAACTTATTAACCGCAGAAGCCGACATCGTAAGGGCTTCATTGGAAAGTAATATTTTTAACTGGTGGGTTATGAATATACATTCAGCGTTTTTGGATCTGCAGCCAAATCTATTATCTGAAATAACGATATCTATGCCATGTTCATTGACATAATTTTTAACATGTTTCTTCTCTTTTTTAATAGCTTTCATCATGGAAGGTATCTGGAGAAAAAGCGATCTGATTAGATTTTTTCCTTTATAATGGATGCCATAACCCGGAAGTTCGGTGAAGACCAGTTGGGGAAATTCTTGCCTAAGTAAATTGAGGGCAACACCGTCAGACCCGATGTGAACTTCATGACCACGAGATACCAATTGCCTGATGATGGGAATACACCTGGCAGCGTGACCTAAGCCCCAGTTAAGCGGTGTAACCAAGACTTTTTTCTTTTGCATAAATTCAACTATTCAGGAAATACAGAATTATACGGCATTGATGTCTGCCAATTTGCAAAGATAACTTGGCTATGTTAAGACAAAATGAAATTATTATTAATCTTCAGGTTGGAAATAGTTAATGATGGAGAAGATTTCCTGGTCTTCATTGAGCATTGGATTCAATTGAAATAAGATCCTATGACATTCATAATCCTCAGATAAAGCTTCCTTTAGGATCTCGCCGGCTTCATCTTTCCTGTTTAATGCAGAAAGAGAAAGGACCTTCATATACAATAATTCGGCGCTATAGGTATACTCATCAGCCTCATCGAGGATCTCAAGAGATTTTTCAAATTCTGAGATCTCATAAAGAAATTTAGCATGGGCAAACCATATCTCAGGAATGTCACCACCTATTTCAGTAGCCTTGATATAATAATAATTGGCTTTATCAACTTCTCCGATTTTATAAAATGCTTCGGCAGCGGCAGCAAAATATTCTTCCCTGCAATCTTCTATCTTAAGTGCCTTAAAATAATGCTGAAGAGCTATATCATATTTATGTTCAGCAGCAAAACAAATTCCCAGATTGTAATGTACCTCATCATTGTATGGGTCTAGTCGATTTGACTTTCTGAAATTAAGCCTGGCCAGACGATATTGTTTTAGTTTAAGGTAACATTCACCGATACAGGCAAATATCTCACTATCAGGGCCAATGTTTTCAAGAGCATCAGTATATACCTTCAATGCAAATTTATATTTACAAAGTTGGAACGCAAGGTCTGCACAATCTTTATAACCTAATTCAAAAGTAGGCTGGATTATAAAAGAATATTCATATGCTGCGATGGCATTTTCATATTCGCCTATACATGAATATGCCTGGCCAAGGTTGTACCATGCCAGATAAGCATATGGATCATTGTTAAGTAATTGGTTCAGATAATTTATACCCTGATGATAACTTCTCTGGGCTTCCATATAAGACCATAATTTCTCCATCGCAGGTTCATTTCCTGGTTCGAGATCAAGCACAAACTTAATATGGCTGAACATTAAGTTATAGTCTTTTAATTCTTCATGAATGCTTGCTTTAAGTAAAGATGCACTCAATCTTTCATTGTATGAACCTGTCACCATGACATCACTCAATAATATAAAAGCATCGTCATAAGCTTTGTCCAGGATCAGGCAATTTGCTTTTAGAAGTTTAGCCTCATTCTCTGCCGGAGCAAGCATTAGAGCCTGATCAAGTGCTTCAAATGCTTCAGAAGTATTATTGAGCGCTATCAGAATCTGAGCTTTCTTCAGAAAGAGGTCGGGAATATAACTAAATCGCTCCAGAGCAAGGTCTGTGATCTCAAGCGCTTTATCGAGCATAAACTCTTTTTCAAAATATAAGATAAGTTCTATAAAATCTTTTTGGTGCAATAAGTTGAGTCCACCGTTTTGATACATGGCTTCAAATTCATTGACTATAGTAGGGACTGTATTATTATTAGTATTAAGGTTTCCGTTCATACACACTGTTCATCTAAAAGGGATTCATTCAATTCGGCGGTAAATATATGTTTTATTTGAGTGAGTGTCATACTTTTTTAACACATATTTATTTCTATAACCCTTGATTTTACAAGGCATTACAAACATTTGTAATTTGTAAAAAGCTCTTTGTTACAGTCACTTAGGCATCTAAGTTATTATAATACCAATGACCTAAATCTCCAAACAATTAACTTACAACATTTAAAATATTAGTAATAATATTATATTTATAAATGTTCTTTTTCATTGATAATCAGCACATATGGAAAACGGAACTATATGTTAATGTTGAAAAATACACCACATATCGGGCAGTTTATACGGATTCTAAGGAAAAAATCAAATGATAAATTATGAATGATAAGTGATAAATGATAGAGGCATATAATAAACTGGTTTCTGCCTTCTGGTTCTGACTTCTGATTTCTGACTTCTGGATTCTATTATATATCTTTACACTTGCATGTCAGTAATAAAAAAGCTAGCCGGTGAGACCATATATTATGGGTTGAGCAGCATCTTAGGAAGATTTATTAACTTCTTTTTGACGCCTCTTTACACCTATTCTATCATCATTGATAGGGTCAAGATGGGCCATCTCACTGAGTTAATGGCATACACAGGTATATTACTAATTTTCTTTACCTGCAGGATGGAAGCTTCTTATTTCAGATTTGGTAAAGAAAAAGATCAGGGCAATCAGGCGTATAGCAATTCCCTGACATCTGTCATATCTGTTTCCATTTTTTTGGCATTGTGCCTTTTTGTGATGGCCCCATGGATAGCTTCTGCTCTTGATTACGCCGGCGAAGAGATCTACTTCAGATTGCTGGCAATTATTATGATGGTGGATGCATTTTGTGAGATCCCATTATCAAGGTTAAGATTTGAAGGAAAGGCAAGGATCTTTGCCAGAACGAGGATCTGTAATATCCTGGTCAATGTATTCTTCAATATTATTTTCGTTGTGATATGTCCCTGGTTATATGAAAAGGATTTCATAATCGTTACTTTCTGGTTCAATCCTGAGCTTATTATAGCTTATATATTTCTGGCCCAGGTGTTTGGGTCTCTCACTTCCCTTATTTTACTTGGTAAATATTTTAAAGGGTTCGGTAAGGTAGACACTACCTTACTAAAAAAAATGATCACTTATTCCTGGCCATTGATCATAGTTAGTGTCGTGGCTATGTTCAATGAAATGTTTGGCAGGATCATACTTAAATGGTTTCTCAATGGAACTTTAGAAGAAAATGAGGCCCAACTGGGCATATATGGAGTAAACCTTCGCCTCGCTATGGTCATAGCATTGTTTACACAAGCATTCAGGTATGCTGCTGAACCATTTTTCTTTCGGGAGTCTGAAAATAGGGATTCAACAAAAACATATGCAGATGTTGCCAAATATTATTTGATCTTTAGTTTATATGGATTTCTTATTGTAACCTTATTTATAGATCTATTCAAATGGTTTATTGGACCAAAATATTATGAAGGCCTGGCAGTAGTGCCTATCTTACTTATGGCGAATATCTTTTCCGGTTTATATTTTAATGTATCCATCTGGTACAGGTTAAAAGATAAAACTTTGACGGGTGCCGGAATTGCCCTTGTGGGAGCTGTGTTGACTCTGTTTTTTAATTGGTGGTTAATACCAAAGTTGGGTTACATCGGTTCAGCTTATGCTACATTGATATGTTATGCCACGATCACGGTGTTATGTTATTTTCTTGGAAGAAAAAAATTGCCGGTACCTTATCAGGTCGGACTCATGACGGTTTGGTTATTAGTGGCTATAATGCTGCAGGTGATATTCTGGCAATTAAGGTCCGTATCTTCACTTAACCTTTTAGCATTGATATTAATAGGTTTGGCTTTCATTACCGCTTTTACATTAATGATATGGTATTCTGAAAAGGATAAGATACGGGCTCTCATCCTTAGTTTAAGGAAAGGAGGCGCGCATCCTCCTAACCTTTAATGATCTTTCTTCACAAATAACTTATCGGAATAATCAACTTAATTATGGAATTATAGGTTAATTTTGTATTAATCACAAATTTTCACGTTTTGAAATACATACTATTACTGACGATTTTTTATCTGTTTTACAGGATTTATAAAATAGGAATGCTCAATGGTGCAAAGAATGTAAGTGAGATCCCAAAAAATAGTAATCCCAAATCAAGAGATACTAAATCCTCCGCTCAACGAGATTATACAGACTATGAAGAAATCAAATAATGCAGTTTAGCGAACAGGTCTTAATTAAGAACCATCAATTTTGTGTGATCAATAAACTGGCAGGTCAGCCGGTACAACCTGATAAAACGGGTGATACCAGTTTGTTGGACATGGCTGAAAAATATTTTCATCATAAACTCTATCTGGTGCACCGCCTGGATCGCCCGGTATCCGGATTGATCCTATTAGCAAAAAAAACCAGTGCGGCTGCCCAACTGAGCGAACTTTTTAAAGATAGAAAAGTTGATAAAACCTATCTTGCCCTTGTTGAAAATGAACTGCCGGAAACGGAGGGAACACTTATTCATCAGATAGATCCATCACCCAAGAAAAACAATAAGTCCCATACTAAAGAAGATGTGGAGGATGTAAGTGACAATATTGCAGTTACACATTATAAAGTATTGGGCAAGACTACTACTTACACTTTGGTACAATTAAATCCTGTCACAGGTAAACATCATCAGATCAGAGCACAATTGTCCTCTGTAGGATGTCCTATCAAAGGAGATGTCAAATATGGTGCCCGGCGGGGTAACAAAGACAGAAGTATAGGCCTGCATGCATGGAAACTTTCTTTTATACATCCCATCAACAAAGAACAAAATATATTTAAGGCCCCACTGCCTGAAGATGCATTGTGGCAAGCGTGTAATGATTTTATCAATTAAGGGAAATGGCTGAAGAAAAAAGAACTGAATTGGGTTCACTTGGTGAATTCGAACTCATCAACAGATTAATTGATGGTTTTGAAACAGTCAATGAATCTACTGTTAAGTCCATAGGCGATGATGCCGCTGTGATCCAATATGATCAGGGCCAGATCGTAGTAAGCACGGATATGCTCATCGAAAATATTCATTTCGACCTCATGTATACGCCTTTAAAACACCTGGGCTATAAAGCGGTCGTGGTCAATCTTTCTGATATCTATGCCATGAATGCCATACCTGAACAGATCACTGTATCGATAGGTGTTTCAAACCGCTTCAGCCTGGAGAGTCTGGATGAATTATACGATGGCATCAAAGCTGCATGTAAACATTATAAAGTGGATCTCGTAGGTGGCGATACTTCTTCATCCAATAAAGGATTGATCCTTAGCATCACTGCGATAGGCCGGGCACTTAAAGAAGATATTGTATATAGAAATACAGCTCAGCCGGGCGACCTGATCTGTGTAACAGGTGACCTGGGGGCAGCATTTATTGGTATTCAGATCCTGGAACGGGAAAAAGCCCTCTTCCTTGACAATCCGGGTATTAAACCTGACCTTGCAGACCATGCATATGTGGTAGGGCGCCAGCTCAAGCCTGAAGCACGGGGTGATATCATCAATATGCTTAAGAAACATGGCGTCAAGCCTACTTCTATGATCGATATTTCAGACGGTTTGGCTTCAGAGGTGTTTCATATTTGTCGCCAGTCGAAGGTGGGAGCAGTCATCGAAGAAGCAAAAGTACCATTACATTCGATGACTGAAGAACTGGCTGTGAAATTCAGAATGGATCCTATCACTTGTGCATTAAATGGCGGCGAGGATTATGAACTTTTATTCACAATGGATCCTGAAGATCTGGATAAATTGCAGTTTCTGGATGATGTATATCTGATAGGGACCATTTTACCGGAATCGGAAGGCATCATGTTACAAACCTCCGGTGGTAATTATCATAGATTGAAAGCACAGGGCTGGCAACATTTTAATGAGGAGTAGACGTCAGACGTCAGACGTCAGAAGTCAGAAGTTCTAGAAATCAGACTCTAGATTCTAAACTCAGAATATGTTGTTCTTAGTGAACCTTTGTCTCCTTTGTGAAACTTTGTGATATAGCTAAAAAGTGAGAAGGTGTGGCGTTACAAGATTGATGCTGCGAATTGGAAAGATACTTTACTTTAATAACGCGACCTTTCATTTATCTGTTTATTACTCATTACCAATTACCGATGACCTATTCCTCTCTGTGTATCTCATTTTAAATCTCTGTGCAACTCAGTGATAACTTTCTGTTTGGCGTTTGTTGTTTGTTGTTTGACGCTTAGAATTTGCTGTTTGATGCTTTGAATTGGGAAGATAATTTACTTTAATAACGCGACCTTTCATTTATCTGTTTATTACTCATTACCAATTACCGATGACCTATTTTTCATTACACATTATAAAAATATTTAATGTATTTTTGTCTTCATGGACCCTCATGAAGCAATCCACCTCATAAAAGATGGTTTAACCTCTGATACTCAACCACAAATATGGCTGGATCTTGGATGTGGAAAAGGAACTTTTACTTATGCCCTCAGTTCGCTATTGCCATCAGGCAGCAGGATAATTGCTATTGACAGAGAAGATCAACCGTTGAATGCCGGATTCAACCCAACAGTTCCAATTATTTTTAAAAATGCTGATTTTGAGACTGAAGATCTGGAGGTGGGTAAGGTAGCAGGAATTCTTATGGCGAATTCATTACACTTTATAAAAGATAAATTAAAGTTGATCAGGAGGATCAATAAACTATTTATAGATCGCGGTCGCTTCATCATTATCGAATATGACACAATGCAGTCAAACCCATGGGTGCCTTTTCCAATTGACTTTATAAATCTTAAAGTTTTATGCTCAAAATTGGTTGTGAAGACCATAACAAAATTAGGGGAACAACCCTCGAAATACAATAACAATAATATTTATGCCGCTTCAATTACCTTTTAAGTTGAAATAATAAGATAAAACCTCATCTTAAGAGCATATAAATGATTATTTTTAAACAAATAAAAATGCCGGAATTCTTCATTAATGTGCATTAACTTCCAAAATTATTTCTATGCTTTTTGTTAAACCAAATAGAAGAATTTTTCAATTGTCTACATTGACCTGCCTGATTTTATGCCTCTTCCAAATCAATATAGGTTTCGCACAACCTGAGCCTTGCACAGATCCTCCCACCATGACATCAAGGTGTATAGATGCCTGCATCATTTGTGACATAGACGGCTTTACGGGAAGAAATGGAACCGGTGGCGTAGGACAGGCTCCACCCGGCTTTTGTACGACAGAACTTCATAATGCTAAATGGATAGCCTTCATAGCGGGAAGTGTGGACTTAAAGATCAGGTTGAGTGTTTCGAATTGCACACAGACCAGAGGACTCGAATTGGGAATATATGAAGGGATCGACTGTCAAAATTATAAACTTGTAAGCAATTGCCGGGGTGGGGCCAATACTCCTGTCAATGAAAATACTTCAGCGATATTTCAAAATATTGTACCACTTACTATCGGTCAGTATTATTATATAGTAATGGATGGGAGCAATGGATCAGTTTGTGACTGGACCTTTGATGTGGTCGAAGGAAGCACTCAGGTTCCTTTACTTAGTACTTCCGGTATCATCGATGGCCCCTCTTTTGCCTGCTCTAATGGGACTGATCAGTTTACCACTTCAGGCCAGGTGGGTGCTACTATTTTTGATTGGACATTAAATGGAATTGACATTGGTGGAGGTCAGGATCAGGATATTGAGGTCAACTGGACCCAACCGGGCTCTTACCAGGTATGTGTAACGGCCTCCAATGCCTGCGATAAAGCCCCACCTTCCTGTAAAACTGTCATAGTGCGGGATGTATTAAAGACTAATATCGTTGCTTCTATATGTGAAGGCAGCACCTATGTAGTAGATGATAATACTTTACTTTCTTTACCAGGAGAATACGATTATCAATATTTGGATCAATTTGGTTGCGATAGCCTGGTGCATATCTCACTTTCATTGATGAACGTCAATGTAGCCAATATAACAGCTAATATATGTGCAGGTGATAGTATTTATATCGGAAACACTCCGTTTTTTAAAGCCGGCCAATTCACTGAAATGATCCAAACTGCGACCGGATGTGATAGTATTGTTAATCTTAATCTGTCCCTAATCATCTGTGAGATAAAAGGAACAGTGGTAGAACAGAAGGTTAAATGTTATGGTGGACAGACAGGTACCTTGACTTTCGCCGTAGATGACGGCACACCCCCTTTTGATTACACATGGAATAAGATCAATAGTACTGTCAATGGAATTGGGACTCTTGCCGGTATCAACCAGGAAGTGCAGCTATCAGGATTAAGTGCCGGTACGTATCTGATTACTATCAGGGATCAGTTTGGAAATGATGCAGTGATAATCGGCACTGTTACACAACCTGAGGTTTTAGCAGGTAACGCAAAAGTTTCAGATTATAAAGGAACTAATATTTCCTGCCCGGGAGGCGACGATGGAATCATTGAAATCCAGGTTACAGGAGGAACAAGTCCATTTAACTATGCGTGGGACAATGCAACAAATAACAGTTCTCTTGCCGGATTAAGTGCAGGCACTTACACAGTGACCATATCGGATGCTAATGATTGTCCACTAATCATTGAAAGCACACTCAATGAACCACTGCCATTGATATTGAGCCATGTAGTTACAGATCCTTCCTGTGATGGTTTAAATACAGGTAAGGTAGAGGTAGCCACAGCCGGAGGAGGCACTGAACCATATAAGTTCAATCTGAATAATGGGAATTACAGTTCTGCCACTTTATTTAATTCCCTCGCAGAAGGCACTTATGTCCTGAACCTTCAGGATGCCAATGGCTGTATATCAACTGCTGAATTTACTTTGACAGGGGCGATTATTCCTGATCTTACATTAGGGGATGATGTCACGATCAAACTTTCAGAAGAAATTTTACTCACTGCTTCCGCCAATATTCCTTTGGATGACATAGTTTGGAATCCTCCCACAGGTTTAAGTTGTATCTCTTGCCCTGAACCCATAGCAAGACCATTCATACAAACCACTTATTTTGCTACAGTTACTTCCATGGATGGATGCATTACTTCCGATTCTATAACTATAAGAGTGGACGAAAGTAGACGGGTTTTTGTGCCCAATGTTTTTAGCCCCAATAATGACGGCATCAACGACCAATTCTCGATCAATGCCGGACCTGAAGTAACACGCATCTTATCGCTTCGTGTTTATACACGTTGGGGCGCTGTGGTTTATGAAGATCTTCAGTTCGATCCTCATTTGAATAGTCACGGATGGGATGGAAGATTCAAGGGCACGATGATGGAAAATGGTGTTTTTGCATGGAGCGCATTGGTGGAATTTCTCGACGGGGAAACCAGGTTATTGAAGGGGGATCTTAGTTTGATCAGGTAAGGCCTCAACTCAGGAATAGATTGGGATATTTTGCATTATTTATAGATCATCCATTTAGCTAAAGCGACATTTAATATGAAATTTATTAGTTGAATTTAATTTCCTTTTCTTAAAATCCTTCATGGTTAATATTATATAATCCAAT
>JAYUWT010000600.1:0-6600 GCA_043753405.1 Saprospiraceae bacterium
CTGTGGCCGGGACCATTTAATAGATTCTTTATAGGTAATACCCAGATATTCGGAACTACTATATTTACCTGCGTTGTAATGTATGTAAAGTGAGGTCGAGAAAAATGGAGAAACAAAATAATCAATACCAACTCCGGTGTGCAATCCAATACCTTTTAATTTTATATCTAAAAGTATGTCAAACTGATCCTGGAAAGTTTCAGCAGAAGACTGCGCATACATGAGACCTCCTAAAACTGTGTATCTTAATTTAGATGATGGAGAACCCAGATGCACCATCAGTCCACCTGTAAAATTCTGATGCCTGATGTTATCTGTATATATCAAAAAACCAACCTCTGTAGGTTCAAGTTTAGTGCGAAATATATTTTGAAATCCAGCAAACAGACCAAATTTTTCACCGATGCCATATGAAGCTGTGATATCAAGACCGGCCCCGAATTTGCTTTTTTCTGAGATGATATCTCCCTTCCAGTAATCCCCCAGTGCTGAGATCCTGATACCAAAACCCTTGTGGGTCGATGCCTGATAGCCTTCCTGGCCATAGTTGATGAGGGAGTAACACATACATGTTACGAGGCAAAAGATGGTTTTAATTTTGAATAGATGTGCCATATTTTATTTATTTTAATTGATTAATACATTGTTTTGATAAGAGGATGTGACGGGGCGATATATCTTTCCTTTTTTGTCTGATTCAATATTGATTTCAAAGTTGTCGAGGTTTAAACTTTTTAATTTTGTTCCTCCCGAGGTATAGACCAGTGGAAATCGAATATTTAGCTTCTTGTCACTTCTTTTTTTGACCTCTGCAAATATTTCAGTTCCCTTTTTAATAAATACTTCACCATAAGAGATTACATCAGAAGCAGTCACAAAAGAGATTTTTGAACCAGCCGGATAATCGGATGTATTATTGATCTGTTCATTGAGAGCTAGTGGAATGGGGATATTTGGTTTGATAGTTGCTGTTTTTGGAGTTGATTTTTCTTCTTTTATTGTTACAGGTTCAGGTATTTTTTCTTCCGGTACAGTTTTAATTTCAGGAATTGAAGGATTAATAATCGGTGTATTTATTTCAGCAACCTTCTCTTTCGTTGGATTATTGTCCTGTGCAGGTGAAGCAGGATTAATATTACTTGATGTAGAAGTACCTGTGGTTGGAAAGCCGGCCGGCTTATTATCATATACCGGAACTGTAGTTAGAATATCTTCACCGTATCTGGTTACTGTTTTTTTCATATCCGAAATACCCATATGTTTCAATGTATCGTCTGATATTTCTATGATTTCTTGCGATGGATCGGAAGCTAATGCATCTTTTGATAAAGAAGACTCTGTTTTGTTTGAAAAGGTATAGGCAGTTATCACAGCTATAAAAACAAACACCATCAGTCCAATGTAAATAAAATACCTGGAATCATTTTTTTCTTTCTTCTTAGGCTCAGCAGTGATCAACGGTAAAGCGACTCTTTCTTCCTGGAAAGCTGCCTCACGAAATACGGCTTTGATAGGTGCATTCAGATCCGATGGCCTTTCCGCCGGATCCAAATTGAGACAGGCAGTCAATAAGGGAATGAATTCATCATAATCCTGCATTTCAGGAAAATCGAGAATTTCTTCAATAATATGATTGCCGCTTTTCATCATAATTAATTGACCGAGACCGCCTTCCCCGTTGAAAGGCAGTTGCTGGTATAAAGTATGATAGATAGTCACTGCAGCAGACCAGATATCAGACTTGGGGCTTAAATTCTGCTGGAGCCAGTTTTTGTATTTAAAATGTTCGGGAGAGCGGTAAGCCATTGGTGTCACACCTTTGCCCGGGCTCGGGTGGGAAGAGATCAACATAGTTTCTGTAAATTTTTCCTGAAGCCTTGTGCTGATGCCGAAGTCTGTCAGATAAAAATTTCCTGCCTCATCGATGAGGATGTTGTCCGGTTTAAGATCACCATGGATGATGGGATTAGTTTTAAAGTGTAAATATTGAAGCGCCGAACCCAATTGCTGGATCAGTCTTTTAGCTTCAACATTTGTGAGATCTCCTGAGCGGTTTGCCAGTGTTCCCCCACTCAGGAATTTCATCACCAGATAAGGGTGGTCACGATCGACATCAAAATGAAAAGGGATCATCAGGTTAGGGTGGGACATTTCGAATGCTTTCTGGTATTCTTCTTTGCACAAAGCGATGCCTTCATCATCCTGCTTTCTGAATATTTTGATCGCCACCTCCATTCCGGAGCGCATGTCATTGGCCTTCCAGACCTCTGAAAAACCGCCTGAGCCCACTCTTTGCAGCAACTCATATCTATTGTGAAATATTTCTGATATATTCATGGCGGATTTTACTTTTTTAATAAAATTACGGCATCCGGATATTGTGTCTTTTGTAAAAATTGAACAGCAGCTTCCTTGGAAACAAAATCCAAAAGACAAATTTCATAGAGACTGTCACTGGATTGACGCACTTCATAATTCAATTCATCGTTTTCGGTTTTTAATGTCTTCAACATGGAAACAGCCTGGCCTTTAGTAGAAAAAACTTTAAGTCGAATATAATAACTTTTATCCTTAGTCAGAAAATCCGTATTTGCATAAGCTGTATCAATTTTGACGGATGTATTTGTATCTATGAGAGCTACAGAAGGGATCTCATCTTTTAACAAAACTTCTTTATTATCTACATCTGATCCCGGGACCACCTGAATTTCTTTATGTGATGTCTGATATTTGAACACAAAAATAAACAGTCCTATAAGGCACAAGCCGATGATGATCAATCCCCAATGGATTTTTTTGTTTGTAGGTGCTATCGCAGATATTGGTTCCTGCAATGCAATGGATTCAATTAATTTTTTCGCAGGTATTAACTCGATCAGAATAGATGAAATATTGTCATCTCCTCCTTTTTCATTCGCCATATCAACTAAAGACTGATTTATCTCCTGCACAGGCCGATCTTGTATGATCAACTCCCGGATCTCCGAGTCGGTAAGCATTGAGTTGAGGCCATCCGAACAAAACAATATTTTTTTGTAATTACTTAATTCCACTTTTTCAAAAGAAGGAATAATATTAGGCATACCCAGGCTTTGATTGATAATATTTCTATTAGGATGGTCAAAAGCCTCTTCTGCGGTTATTTTTTCATCATCTACCAGAGATTGAACAAATGAGTGGTCATGAGAAAGTTGCATCAAGTGATTTTGATGGTCCAAAGCATAACATCTGCTGTCACCAACCCAGGCAATGTTTAACATTTCATCCTGTATGAGCCCCAACACGATCGTGGAGCCCATACTCAAATCATCAGGATGAAAACTTAAGTGATTTAAAATTTTCTCATTGGCATGGTAGACGGCACTGTTGACCAGCGAGTAAGAATCTTTAGGTAACTGGTCTTTGTGTTTTAACACATATTCACTAATACCTTCCACCACCATTTGGGAGGCAAGGTCACCGCTTTTCCCACCACCCATTCCATCAGCTACGACAAAAAGTCCAGCATTGGAATCATCATAATAATCTTCATTTGTCAGTGATTCATTATTGTGGATCAATTGAGTGATTACAAGGACAGCGTCTTGCTGAGACGTCCTGTTAACTCCTATGTCTGTAATGGTTGAATATTTAAATAACACGGTGGAAATTTTTTAAAAATGAATTATTTGCTGTAAATTCTATTGATCAGGTTCTCGATCACATAGTTTTCATTGTCTGAATGCAGTTTGTCTATTCTTTCAGCGACCAGACTGTATGCATACATAAGAATTATACTTAAGAACAATGCCATAAGTGTGCTGTCAAAGGAGACTCCTAATAAGCCCGTGACCTTATCGATCCCGGCCTGGCTGGAGATCTCATTGGCAGCTTCGAGTGACATTCCGATACCGAGGACTGTTCCTACCAGACCAATAGATTGGCATGCCCATGCGAAATATTTGACGAGGTTTTGCTCTGAATCGGTATTTCTAAGGTTGATCTCTGTTTGTGTAGTGACAATACTAAGGGCTTCGCCAACACTTTTATTGGACCGGAATTTTGTACATGCTTTTTTGATCATGTCCAGAATAAGATATGGATGACCTTTTTCGAGATCGACCATTTTGAGTTTAAGGTCGTTAACTTCATCTGCAGAAATTACAAATTGTTCTTTCTCAGGAAGCAGATTAAGGTTTAAACCCTTGTTTTGAAAGTCCACATATCTGTAGAATCTGAGCACTTCCAACATGCCGTAGATAAAGAAGAAATAAGTCGCCATTTGAATCAGTCCATGTGGCATCTCACCGCCCAAAAGTTTTAATAATCTGCTAGGTGAGTAAGAGTAAGTGATGGCAAGGATCAATCCTAATGCGGTAGTGATCACGACTGTCAGGATTAAATTAGCTATTCTTGTATTCATTGTTTTTAATGTTTTATTTATTATTTAAATTTTGAATTTGTTAGTTTGGATTCCAGGTAATGTCATCAGCGCTCACTGTCAGGCTACCCAACAATGTTTCTGCACTATTACTTGAATAAGGAGGTTTGGCATTATTGATCTTTTTGGGAGATAAATTATACTTTTTGATCGGCTTGTCCGGTAGTTTCATTGCGATAAATCCGGATACATCCACACTGCCTGCTTTTGAAGAAGATGGTTGTGCGTATATCTCATATGTACCCGGCACTAGAGCATCTTTCTGAACTATGGCTTCAAATGGTTTACTGGAGAGTTTTTTCAAACTATTGTCCCAGATTCCGAAAGATGCTCTTCTTCTTTTTGTTTGATAAAAAACCCAGTTGTTAGTACCACTTTGCCTCATGTAAAGATGGACCTTGTCAGCTTTATCATTCCAGTTGATCATAATAGTAAGCGGTGGATCTATTCCGAAGACCGCATCCCCTATACCCGGTGTTTCGTCCCTCACAGGCGATGGAGGTTCCTGTTTTTCAATAGTCTTGACAGGTGCTGAAGCTACCGGCGCAGACTTAGAAGGTAGTTTTTCCACTTTGGCCGGCTGACTCTTGGCGGCTTTCAGTTCAGCTGCCATTTTGTTGTATTGTGATAAACTCGGGGCATTTTTAAGTTGGGCCGTCAGATTATCTGCTCTCGCCAGGGCTTGTTCATATTTTTTGGCGACATTGTTGTACTGGTCAGTTTTGCGTGTCAAAGCACTCTGAATATTGTCCACATCCACTTTCAGTGTTTCTATGGATGCCTGTAAGGCGGCAGAGCTTTGAATAAGGTCCTGATATTCTTTTTCAGGAACCACCGATTTTAGAGAGACCAACAAGCTGTCCATGTTGGCTTTGTTTATTGCCAGAGAGTCAAGCGTTTTTATTTTTTCCAGATCGGAAAAAGAGACTTTCGGGACTATAATAAAGAGAATCATCACCGCGCCCAGAGCGCCCGCCAACATGTCAATAAAGGAGATGTTGACTAAGTGTATTTCTTTCGTTCTTCGCATAATATTTTTGAATTAAATGTCTAATAAATTTTGATTGAGGTATTACCTACGGTTATTATGTCATTGCAGTATAAGTGATGGCCTGTTTGGCTATCTATCAGAATCCCATTTACATAGGTACCATTTTTGGAGGATACCCATTTTCTTTGCATTTCATTCCACTGTCCATCTCTCAGATAAACATTGCCATCGATAAGTTCGAAGGTGGCATGTCTTCGGGATATGTAGTTGGAGATAGTTTCTTCGAGAGAAACGTCATTACTTACAGCAGAAGATTTTCTACCCATATGGGCCGTTCTGCTCAGTGTTACATTGTATAATTTTCCATATTCTTCTCCGTCCAGGACCTGTACTTGAAAGCCGGGAGGACAAGGCACTGTATAAGTCGAATAAACTTTTAGGTTCAACATCGACTTTATTTCATCTATATTTTGAAATCTCTTTTCTCTGTCAGCTATCAGGCATTTTGAAATGATATTGACCCATATTGAAGGCACATTCTTTTGGTCGATGGGGTCGAAATCGCCTTTAGCGGCTTTCTGTATATAAGGATCTATATCCTCATGACTCTCCCAGCGTCCGAAAGGCAACCTTCCGTTGATCATCTCATAACACACTACACCAAATGAAAAAATGTCTATGGTAGGCAACAATGTATTTTTCCTTTTCAAAGGAGACAATTGTTCAGGTGCCATATACGCATAGCTGCCAAATATTTGTTCCGGCTTATCCTCATTGTTGACGATGGTCAATTGGATGTTGATATGTCCTGATATCCCAAAGTCTGTCAATTTTGGACTTCCATTTTCATCAAATAAGACATTCTCCGGTTTCAGGTCTCTGTGGATCTTGCCATGGCTGTGAAGATCGTGAAGTCCTGTTAATATATTAGAAGCAATGTCCAATGCTTCAGAGGTGGAGATACCTTCATTGATCCTGCGTTCAAGGTTTCCACCACTGCAGAAATCCATGATGAAATATGGTATTCCTTCGAATTGATTGATATGATGAGACCTTATCAGGAAATCACTTTTGATCTGTCCTGTTTCGAACTCCAATTCAAATCTTTTGATCAGGTTTTGTTGGGCATGATCAGGAACTGACCAGACTTTTAAAAACTTAATTGCAAAAAATTCGCCGGTACTTGGCT
>JAYUWT010000601.1:0-2620 GCA_043753405.1 Saprospiraceae bacterium
TTTAAAGGCATTTATATAATTGAAAAAAATGAAATTATTCCTCATATTTATTTTATCTTTATTTATGTCAGACCAAATCACAGGACAGGGCCAAATAACCAAAATCTATCTTATACGTCATGCAGAGAAAGATACTTTCATTGCCACTGATCCACCTTTATCAGCAACAGGTATGACACGGAGTATAAAATTGGCTCTGTTGTTGGGCGATATACCGGTTGAGAAGATATTTGCGACGAAGTCACACCGGACACAACAAACTGTCGAACCGCTGAGCCGATCCAAATCACTGGAGATTCAAATCTATGATAGCAATGATTCAACAAGTATTCAGGACCTGTTCGACCAGGTAAGATTCAAAACAAGTGTGATTGCAGGACATTCAAATACAATCCCTCAGATCGTTAATGCGCTGATCGGACAGGAACGATATGTTGAAATGGATGAAAATGAATACAGTAAGATCTGGATCCTGATATTCAATAAGGTAAAACTTGTGGATTGCAGCGTATTGAATTATTGAAGTCATATGTTAGATTCTAGATACTAGATTCTGGACTCTAGAGCAGTTATGAGGTTAAGGGGTGAGAAGGAAGTCCCTGAACAAGTGAGAAATTAGAAGTTAGTTCACGGCGAAAGCTTTTTTCCAAAATCAAAATGATATCTGGACTTTTGCGACTTTCTCCTTACTTTCTTTCCTTGAAGAAAGAAAGTAACAAAGAAATTCAAGGCTCTGTAAAATTTTTAACGCTCACTCATTCCAAAAATGCTCAAAAAATTACGCAAACCCAACAAGGCTCCGTGCCTCCGCTGTGTAGGAAACTACGGTACGGAATAAATAGGGATTTATTCCAACCTTCGTTTCGCTCCTTGTGAGGACACCTTCCTGTTGGTGTCCTCACTGCGTCGCTCATATTTTTTGGCATTTTCTCCTTTCATTCACTAAATTTTACAAGGCCATTATCTTACAGATGAAACATTATCCCACTGAAAAATCTAATTTTAAACATATTGATTATCAGATTATAACATTTAGTTATAAGAGGGAGTTACAATTCGTGTCACATTTATTACTATTATTTAAAATGAAGTCAATAGACTATATAGCTCAGCATTTTAGAATACATTCTTCTTTGGCAAATCACGTAAATCATTCCATTCTTCGCCACCGTTCGCCATTCGCTGTTCGCCGCTCGCTGTTCACACATTCAACCTTCAACACTCAACATTCAACATTATTCAGTAGACTTCAGCATTCTGTTTATACTTGATCAATCTTTTTTCAGCCTTGTTAATTTTGCCATTAATAGCATTTTTTTCCTTCGGAGTCATTACTCCATCAGCGTTTGCGACCTGGAGCGCATCAGTGATGATCTGTTGCTCTTCCATTAATTTTGCATACTCCAGATCAGATAAAAGCTTGTCAGTATGTGCTTTTTTTATACGTTGTTGCTGTTTTTTTTGACTTCCTACGAAGTCCTGTGCTTTCAAAGATTGAAAAGACACAAACAATAAAAATGAAAGGATTAAATATTTCATTGCCTGGTTTTTATTAGTTATTTGGTCAACTGAAGTATAAATAAAATGATGTTGATCCAATTTTTAATATTTCAAAATTAACCAAATGGTTTTACTTTTACAAGGATTAAAGAAATTTTCTGTGAATAAACCTTTATTAAGCAAATATGCTTCTCTTTTGTTGAACTACTGCCTCGAAATGCAGTCGGGGGAAAAACTTTTAGTAAATACAACAACACTTGCTGAACCACTCGTAGCAGAATTGTTCGAACAAAGTCTCAAGATGAGAGTAATGATGGAGGTCATATTTGACTGGAATGGGAAAAATGAAGCTTATGCTCTATTTGGCCATGAAGCTCAGGCAAGATATGTCTCCCCTCAATACAGAGAGGCTATTGAATCATTCGAAGGATATCTGGTGATAAGAGCTCCTTTTATAACCAGAGGAGGGACTGTACCACCACCACTATTGACGGGCATTAGGTCAGATGCTATTAAAGACCTGAATAAATTATACTTTGAACGAACTGCGACAAGATCCCTTAAACGTAATCTGTGTCAATATCCTACACAGCAGGGAGCAAATGCTGCAGAAATGACATTGGAACAATATACAGATTTTATCATTAAGGCCTGTTATCTCAATGAAACTATTCCTGAAGAACAATGGGTGAAGGTCAGGGAATCACAACAATTCATTGTAGACTATCTTAATAAGTGCACAAGATTTAAATATCAAAGTGATGTTATGGATATATCATTCAATACTGAGGGCCGTTCATGGATCAATTCTGACGGTAAGACCAACATGCCTTCAGGGGAGGTATATACAAGTCCTGTCGAAAATACGGTCAACGGTCATATAACCTTTACATTACCATCTTTATATCAGGGACATTTATTGAACAATGTAAGATTGGATGTGAAAGATGGATACATAGAACAATGGGCTTGCGACAATAAAAAAGAGGTCCTGGATGAAGTATTTAAAATAGAAGGAAGCAGGAGATTTGGCGAAGCTGCCATTGGGACCAATTACCGGATCACTCAACTTACTAAAAATATCCTATATGATGAAAAGATAGGTGGCACAGTACATATG
>JAYUWT010000602.1:0-2619 GCA_043753405.1 Saprospiraceae bacterium
TTTTAACTGGTGAATACCAATTTAATGAGAAAGAATTCAAGCAAACATTTCGTTTCAAAGGAAAATACAAGCAACTGTATCAAAGAATTGATGCATTACTTTGGAAAGAATGGGATCCAATAGGGGTCAATGAATTTGAAGAAGCAAGGGATGAATATCATTCTTATGTACCAGTTATGTTAAAACTCAAAATAAAAGGTGCAGATAAGAAAACCATTGTAAATAAACTTTATGAAATAGAGACTGAAACTATGGGTCTCATTGGTAATTTGGGACGTTGCGATCAAGTTGCCGATAGGATTAGTGAATTATAATATTTGGCCTAATTAAATCGCATCCTTTTTCAAATTTTCACTGGAGCATAAATATTTATTCAATTTTCATCAAACCGGCTCCACATCCATCTCCTTAATCTGTTCCTTATATTCAGAAGGCAGCAGAATGCTTTTCATCAACCAGTCCATCTTCATGAGCCTGCTGATCTTGTAAAACGGAACTACCGGTGTAAGAAAAGAAAATTCGCTGAAGTTGAGCAATTCCCGAACTCTCTCCGGAACCACTAATTTTTGACCTTCGATCAATACTTTGAACCGCATTGACCCAAGGTGTTTTTTATATTGTCTGAACAGATCTTCGGAGTATTTGCTTTTTTGCAGATCTGCCTTCAAATGTGAAGCCCTGACAGGTAACCATTCGAGATAAGACAACGGCAATTCCTTCAAGCCCATCCTCATGCCCAATCTGTAAAAAACATTATACACTTCTTCCTTTTCTTCTGCACTAATTTTTTTTTCGAGCAATTCGTATGAGGCAATGGAGTAATGGATCAGCATAAAGAGTACATCCCGGTAAGCCCAATCCGGTATCGATGAGCCGCGGTTTTGTTCTACGGCCGCATGAATATAGTTTAAACTGTCAATTGCCTTGTGGGCATCAGTCATGGACGAAAAGACAATTTTCCTTGCATAACTCACCGTAGAGAAAAGCCTTCCCATAGGATCGGCGGGCAATTTCCCGGTAAAATAAAGCCAGTCCACGGCTTTATTGAGCGCAAACTCCGCTGAGGCACCCGCAAAAATAAAGAGGATGGTATCACTCTTACCCCATATCTTCCTGACGATCGAATTTTTCTCCGCAAATAATTGCATATGCGCTGTTAATTTATAATAAGGTAGTTGTACAATGGAAATTAATTCCAGTACGTTCCGTTCAATCCCAAAACTGAACCCATCCAGAGTCCAAAAATATAAACGATAATACATATAAACAGTGCAGTTAATTTTTGCCAAAATCCATGCTTTTCAATTGAATCCATAAATGCATAAAATGCACCTCCGCATCCTCCTGCAAATGGCACTATGATCAAAGGCTTGATCATGTAATATTGTCCCCATGATGGATCTGGATTTTTGTCCGACAGTAAGAAGAAAGTGATTACAAATAGTGCAAATCCGGCACCGATCAGAATTGGTTTGATGTATGCAGCTGCGTTAAATGATTGATTAATAAAATTTTTAGTCTGAGTCATATTAATTTAGATTAAATGTTAGAGGTTGTTATTTTATGGAACCTTAAGTTGAATGATCATTGAAATTAAAAACAATGTCAAATATCAACATCAAAGTACTTTGAATAGCAAAAATAAATAAAAGTACTTTGATATTCAAAGTAAAAGTAAAAAATATTGAAAATAATTTTCAGACCATTTTCAGATTATTGAAAAATGACTCTTTATCATCACTTATTTGCAGTAAATTTAGTTCTGACTTTAAATATTGTTTGAATAATACCTTTTTATAAAATCACTATTATGTCCATTAAGATATTCAGACACGTCTTGACCAAATGTATAGTATTGGCCATAATAAGTTGTCATCGGGAAGTGGACAAAAAAACAGAGGGTGAAAAGCTAAAGCAAACAAGCAGGGATTGGTCAGAAAGTTCAGAAGCCAGAGTTGTAGAAAAAATCCTAATGTAAATGGCACGAGATAAAAACTCGCACCAGCATTAATCATACAAATTATATAAAATGAAAACAAAAACTATTAATCAGACAATAACTTTTGATGCCTCACCAAAAGATGTTTACCAGGCATTGTTAGATGACAAAAAACATGCTGAATTTACAAAATCGGCTGCCACTATAGACAATGATAAAAATGGTAAGTTCAGTGTTTATGATGGCTATTGCCATGGATACAATATTGAATTAACTGTGAACGAAAAAATAGTTCAGGCATGGCATTTTGCTGAAGAAGGCTGGCCCGATGACCACTATTCTATATGCACTTTTTTGATAAAACAAAGCGGTACCAGAACAAATTTAACTTTCACTCAAACAGACATTCCTAAGCACAAAGCCGATGCATTGAATAGTGGGTGGATTGAATATTATTGGGAACCTATGCACGAATACTTTAAGCATTAGGAAATACAAAAGTTTAGCTGAAGAAAGCAGGCAATTAGGTTAAACAAGAGGGGGCAATAATATGAAATTAGTGAATTATATTGTATTGGTATAAATCTTGGCTACGTTTTTTTTATTTTCAAATATTAAGTTTGTGAGAATCATGTAAATTATTTTTATAGTTATGCAACTCATTTATTTTAGATTGTCTC
>JAYUWT010000603.1:0-2616 GCA_043753405.1 Saprospiraceae bacterium
AAAACTTTGGCACTAGTAAGCTTGAGGAGCAAGTGATATTAAATACCAGGCCTTTTGAAAATATTGAACTAATGTTTTTTCATACTGACCTGGCCTATCATTGGTATCCTTCAGAAAAAACACTTGATTCTTTACATGACGCGGGATACAGATTTGCTGCTTTTGATTACAAAAATGATCCACAGCAATTGCCTCCGTATATTCTCAATATTCCTCAGGTATATATCATTCCGGATACATTGAAGTAAAAAAAATAATTGGCTAAATCTTATTAAGGCCTTTTCGACTAAGCTCAGCCATTTACTGTGGAAAGTACTGGTTGTTGAGCGAAGTCAAAACAACCTTTTTTAGAGAGAAATTAAAATCTGACTCAACGTAGAAACCTGTTGTCGGTCAATGAGCGAAGCCGAAGTGACAGACAAGTCACTCTAAATCATTCCGCTTGTACAAAACCGCTCTTTCATGAAGGGAAGTAAATGTCTTTGTATATGCCTGGTTTAATTGATCAAATATTTCAACGGTGTAGGGATGATCTTTAAACTCTTCCCGATAACTGATCATCAGGACATAATCAATATGTTGCTGAGTCCGCCGATGATAACTTAAGATATCAGCCCGGGGTGGCCTGTGATCAAAATTGATCTGGTCCTTATCAGTTTGGGTATACATGTCTGTATTCCATCGGGCCACAATAGGAAAATAGGGAAAATGAGATTCATAATTATCTGAAATGACAAGTGTTTTATCAACCCCGAGATAACAGTCTGCATGACCAACCATCCATGTCCGGTCTGAAATGGGTTCACCTTCCGGCGTTTGCCCTGCCCAGTCATAATTTAACACCAGTACGGTCGATGAATCCTGTATGTGCGGATCAGCTGACATTATTTCGGCTACCAATTTTGATGCATTCTGATGAACGGGATAGCGGATAAATATAAATCCAAGACAGAAGATCAGAGCGATAGACTGTAGGGCTAATTTTAAATACTTTGAATAATCAGCTGTTGCAGACCAGCACAATAAAGCAATATTTGGTACGATTGCCATTCGGAAAGAAATTTCCAGGCCACCGGAGATGCTGTTCGGTGGGTTAATGATGGTGATCATGACAAGTCCAATAAATAGTAATAATCCATCAGCTTCTACCAATCCTTTTTTCCTGATGCGTAAAAATAAACTGATCGTAAAAACAAATAGTGTGAGTATGGAAGTCAATAACGCCAGTGTGGTTTCAGAAAAATCAACGGCTATCAGAGAATAAAGATTGAGGACGTTCTTGATTGTCTCCCAGATATGATGAGTACTGGCCGTGGACGATAGATTGCTTCGGAATAGGTATTCGGCAAATAAAATAAATGCAGGTGCCATGCATATGGCAAGGAATGAAGTTCTTTTGGAAAATAATGACCAAACCGATTGTTTATCCTGATGTATGGAATCATAGATCATCAGTCCGAGGACAAGGCTCACCAACATCATGATGCAAAACGATAAACCAATTGGATGAGAACTATAAAGTGCCAGGAATAGTAATATCCCCGTTAAAATGAAACGTAGATTGAAATTATTTCTGTTTCTCCACCACCAGCCTATAACCCAAAACCAGATCGCAAAGCTCAATGTGTTGTTTAAGAAACCCGTCATCAATAATTTATGCATGCAAAACAAAAGGCCAATCGTACTGATAAATCTGGCATTTGGATTTATGCCGGTAATGAGATAGCGAAAACCAAACGCAAATCCCACGAAATAAAGAGTAAAGAATATTTTTTCCGTAATCGATCTGTCAAAAACGCTTAAGAGTGGAAATGTAATCAGGTTGAATGCCCAGTTCGGATCAAAATTTGTGTTGAGAAAGTAAAAAGGATCATAAAATCCCTTTTTCTCTTGCCACCAATCCAGTAATATGCGTGAGTTATATAAATGACATGGCCCATCACCGGTCACAAAGAAATCTAACGTCCAGACAGGTAGGAGAAAGGTTGCCAGGGCACATAAAAAAATTAAAATTTCAATGTTTTTAAAATTCATGAATGTGCCGCGTTCCAATGGTATGTACAGTTAGTTTTGAATTGACATGAAAAACAAAAAACCCTTCACATCTGGCGTCGGTTGATGAGGTGGCCTCTATCCGCTGTTAATTGATGCGAAGGGTTAATGATGATCCTGACGTAGGCCAAGACAGTTTAAAAATAATCAAAATCGTTTATTTGATTCTTTTTTAACCTCCTCTGGCCTAGACTAAATCCTCCTCTTTCCAGGGGCGTTTGAGTTTGCGGTATTCAGACAGGTCGGCCAATTCCTGTTCTCTAAGTGGTTCATTATTAAGTAGTTCGTCTGAATAATCGGTTTGACGTTCTCCGGTATTCACTGGAAGAGTTGACGGAGATGAGGACTTTCGGGTAAGCTTACGGATCATGTTTTCTTCCCAATCTTTATCCATTCTTTGCAAATGAAGAACCTGGAAAAACTGGATCACCAGGGAGATGCCCCAGAAGAAAACGGGATACTTGGACCATGTGATCCCACCAGACAGAAAGAGATCAAGTGCCACCAGGAATATGCTTGTACCAATCCAACTGTAAAGCTCCTTATAAAACTTCTTTATTTTTT
>JAYUWT010000604.1:0-2600 GCA_043753405.1 Saprospiraceae bacterium
TTAAAAAAGGCAATCGAAAGATTTACCAACAGATTAACCGAATGCCTAAACATATTAAATAATATTAAATATGAATTTAATTGAACTGAATGACCCTGCTTTGGAGGGGGCCAAGGGGGTGGACAAATTACAGTAATGAATTTCGATTGTTTCAGCACGTGTTCCCTGCTTGCTTAAGGCGGCAGTCAGGCAGGGATTTCCCTACGGGCTACTACTTTCTAAGCCGCATAAGATATTCTTATGTGGCTTTTTTAATTTTAAATTGGATAAGGTGGAATTCTAAGGAAATTAGAAGTCAAAAGTCAGAAATCAGAAGTCAGAAATCAGAGGTCAGAAGTCAGAGGTCAGAAGTAGGAATTATGAAAGATGACATAGTTCGGAGGATTTCCCCCTTTGGAGGGTGAACGACGAAAAAGGTCAGTGAATTGACCTTTTCAAGGAAGTGAAACGGAACGAAGTCCTGAAGAATGAAGGACAAAGTGGAGTCAGAACATCTTGAGGCACGAAAGATGCTTCTGCCAAGGGGGAGGCAAATACTATTAGTTTTTATATATTCCCATCTCACATTTGTATTTCTATGTGTAGAGTTAATAATTCATCATTAGTCATTCATCATTCACCATTTATAATTTATAATTTATAATTCTCCCTTCGCCATTTCACCCAGTGTTAGCAGATTATTAAAAGCTTCTCCCGCTGTATTATTGAAGTACACATACACCGTTTTACCTTCTGACAGCCACTCCCTGATCTGCTCCCCATATTCCATGAGGATGTCATCGTTATAACTTCCTTTGTAATTGCCATTCGGTCCATGGAATCGCAGGTAGCGGAATGGCACCTGCTGATCAAAGAAGTTGAGGTCATTTTTGTGCTTGTCGTGGATAACGAGGCCGACGCCAAGCCGCTCCAACATTTCGTAGATGTCTTCATTGTACCAGGTCGTATTGCGGAACTCTGCTGCGACGTGCCATGTCCGGTCCGGGTCTTCATCGAAGATCTGTTCGAGGAGGGTGCGAACCTTCATCATTTTATCAGATTTTAAACTTGGCGGAAACTGGACCAAAAGACTTCCTTTTTTTTCTCCGGCCATTTCGATGATGGACATGAATTTTACAACGTCGTCGGGATTGTAAACAAATCCTTTATTATGCGTGATCTCTCGAAATAGTTTGAATGTGAATCTGAAATCGTCCGGTACTTCGGTTGACCACTTTTCCACAGTTTTCGGCATCGGGATCTTATAAAATGAGGTGTTGATCTCAACTGAATTGGTTAATGTTCCATAAAATTCCAACCTGGTCTTCTCCTGAAATTCAGGCGGATATTCAAGCTTGTTACGATGGGGGGTAACGATACCGCTCGTGCCGAGATAGAGGTTTTTCATTTTCAGTATTTGGACTTAGAACAATTTTCTGCACTCAATAATTTACTACAAGGTTGGTTTTTTGAAAGCTATTGATTGGCTACAAGTTCAGTTTAAGGTTATCACAGAGTTGCACAGAGGTATTTTATTGAGTTGCACAGAGTTAGGTAAGCTCTGTGAAACTCTGTGTCTTTCTCAGTGATCTCTGTGATAACATTTGGTTCAAAGGTGTGTAAAGAGCGAATTATTTTCTGAAAATCATTGTTAAATAAATAATATTCAGAAAACCTAAAATTTAGTCATTCACCTTACTAATTCAGAAAAGATAGTATGCCTTCTTCAGTCGTAAATTATATTACTTATAATGATGATGAACGGGTCCTGCAGGTCGTTTTCCAGTCAGGTATGATATACCATTATTATGAAGTGCCTCCGGAAGTAGTTATGGATTTCAAAAAATCGGGATCCAAAGGTATCTTTCTCAATAAGGTGATAAAGGGAAACTATACATTCAAAAAAATAAAATAAAATAAATAGAAAATGCTTAAAGGACTATCAATAGTCATACTGCGTGAGGAAGAGGAATCATTAAGTTTCTTATGTTTGAAATGTCAGAAATTGTACGAATAAATCCTTAAAGATCAGAAAGATTTCTTTAGGCTCTATTGTATATTATTAACATTTATTTTGATAGTATTAGATAATAATTGAAACACATTTGATGTTTAAAAAGCAATATTATCTAAAGCATGTTAACTATCCTTTTCATTTTATTTTTGGGGCCAAATCCGGCCAATTATGAAGAATTTAAGATCGAGATCTTATCTCAGATCAATGAGATCAGATCTAAAGGTTGTAATTGTGGAGGCAGAAAGATGAAGCCTGCGAGGCCTTTGGCCTGGGACGATGCTTTGGCCAGGACCGCTGCCAAGCATGCCATCGACATGGAGCAAAAAAATTATTTCAATCACGTGAGTAAATCCGGTAAAACCATCGGAGAACGTCTGGATGAGTTCGGATATGACTGGTACCAGGTTGCTGAAAATATTGCTTTTGGTCAACGCTCGATCGATCAAGTAGTTTATGAATGGATGAGAAGTCCAAGCCATTGTGCCAATATCATGAATCCTGATATCAAACATATGGGAGTTGCAAAGAAAGGAAAGTATTGGGTTCAGGATTTTGCGTCGAAGCGTTAAGTATTAGAGTTAACCAGTATTAGAGTTAACCAGTA
>JAYUWT010000605.1:0-6506 GCA_043753405.1 Saprospiraceae bacterium
TTATATATTCCTAATTATTCATCTTTTAGACATTACAAAATTATGTAATATGTTTTAACCAACAATACCACCGTATAATTATATATTAAATATTTTTATAATATATTATTAAAAAGGAAATGTGAAACATCAGATACTAGATTCTAGACACTAGATTCTAGATTCTAGATTCTAGAAGATGGCAGAGGGCAGAGGGCAGATATCAGAAGTCAGAAGTCAGAAATCAGAAATCAGAAGTCAGAAATCAGACGTCAGAAGACAGAAAAAGTCTGAAGGAGTATCAAAAAGTCCCAGAAAGTCTGATGGAGTATCAAAAAGTTTCAATTCAAAGGGACCGACCAACCTTTGCTAATTTCAAAGTCTGCTCAGGCAAATCGAGGTATTCCCTTAAATCTTCGTCGCTGTTCGCGGTTCGCTGTTCGCCGTTTTCCTTCAAAATTTAACATTTAACAATCAATCCCGTATAACATCTGCATCCTCCTATCGTCGGTACATCTGTAGCGCGGGACTTCGCTTCGCTGCGCATTCAACACTCAACATTCAACATTTAACATTTATATATTACGGCCTGTTCACTGGCGCTTTTCCAAACTCAAAGTTCGGATCCTTGAACATATGTATCACCATCTTGCCTCCTTTCATAATATCACTGTGAGTGATAAATGAATTCAGATAAGGTTTATCATTCAAAGTGATACCGCGGATGAACTTATCTTTTGGGTCTTTTCGCAATACTTGAACTTCAAAGACCTTATTCTCCGGTAGATTGATCTTAAGATGTTCCATACGCGGACTTCCTATGGCATAAACACCATTGGCCGGATGCACGGGATAAAATCCCATGGCCGACATCACATACCAGGCACTCATCTGACCTGCATCCTCATTGCCACATAGACCATCAGGCAAAGAAGTATACATGCTGTCCATCAATGTTCTTACCATCGATGCTGTTTTCCATTGACTGCCGGCAAAATTGTACAGATAAGGAATATGATGATTGGGTTCATTGCCCTGAGCATACTGTCCGATCAGACCTGAAATGTCAGGACTGGCTTCCTCTCCCATCGAACCAATTGTATTAAATAAAGAATCAAGTTTGCTGACAAAATATTTATCACCCCCCATCAATTTGATCAGGCCTTTGACATCCTGAGGTACAAGCCATGTATATTGCCAGCTATTGCCCTCACAATAATCGTTCTCTCTGTGTTTCGCTTCAAATGGACTGAATGGCTCACGCCACTTTCCATTTGTTAATTTACCCCGCATAAATTTCGAATTCCTGTCAAAATACAAATCATAGAGTTTTGATCGTTTTTCAAAATAAGTAGCATCTACAGTTTTACCCAACGCTTTAGCGAACAAGGCGATACAAGCATCATCAATGGCATATTCCAATGCTTTGGCCACCGATTCATTGACAGAATCTGCGGGTATATGATTTAGTTTCTGTATGTATTGGATACCATCTTTTTGTTGCAACGCAGACTGTTTCACTGCTTCATATGCCAACGCCACATCATAGTCTCTGTGTCCTTTCATATAAGCATCTACAATAACGGGCACAGCACTATATCCTACCATAGTGTTAGTCTCATTGCCGGACAGGTGCCAAACAGGAAGTTTGCCCTGTTCATTAAATATCTTCAACATGGCACCTACCAGATCATTGATCATATGGGGTTGAACTATTGTCAGTAAAGGATGCAAGGTCCTGTAAGTATCCCATAATGAAAATAAAGTATAATTGGGCCTGCCATTTCCCTCGTGTATCTTTTGATCACTTCCGCGATACTGGCCGCTGACATCATCGTACACTGATGGAAAAAAATAAGTGTGATATAAAGCTGTATAAAAAATGGTCCTGAGTTCATCCGAGGCATCATAATCCACCACCGACAACTCACTGTTCCAGATATCTGCAGCTTCTTTTTGCACTTTTTCAAAATCCCAATCAGGGATCTCAACCGTTATGTTCTCCAATGCATTTTCAACGCTGACAGCTGACAGGCCAACTATTACTTTAATATTGTCTTCTTTTCTGATATCAAATTTCAAAATACTTTTTGATCTTATAGATTTGATCATTCCACCTTCAACCTGGGTCGAATCATCATACAACTGAAAAGATTTAAGTGGCCGGGACAACCTTAGGGTAAAATAAACCTGCTGGTTTTCTGCCCACCCTTTTGATTTGCGGTAACCTATGATCGTGGTGTCATTGACCACCTGAATTTCAGTCTCGATGGGAGTATCCCAGCCTGTACCAAAACCCAGGTCCAGCACTATATGTGCATTATTGTTATCAATAAAAGTGTATCGGTGCATCCCAACCCTCTTTGTAGTTGTCAGATCGACCTTTACATTATAATCCGGTAGAAAAACACTATAAAATCCGGGCTTGCATATTTCTTTATTGTGAGAAAAAGATGATCCATAACCATCAGATAAATCATCTTTTTTCGCAGGTCTGACCTTAACCGGACCTGTAGCCGGTAATAAGAGAATATCATTCCAGTCGCCGATACCTGTTCCGCTTAAATGTGTGTGTGTAAAACCAAGTATTTCTTTGGAAGCATAATTATAACCGCTGCACCAGTCCCATCCTTTGTCGATATTGACCGGGCCTAGCTGCACTCCGCCAAATGGCACATTGGCGCCCAGGAATACATGGCCATGGGCGCCGGTGCCAATGAACGGATCTACGCAATCGTAGGGTATTTTAATAGCTTTCTGGGCAAAAATTGAAAAAGTGGATATAAAAAAAATGGCAATTAAGGTGCATTTTAAAATCACTTTTTGTGAAGTATTATTTATTTGCATTGATCTATAATTATACAGAATAATAAATAAAATAAAAGCCCTTCAATTTATCGTTGAAAGGCTTTTGTGTATCTGTTTTTATAATAATTACTCCACTATGACAATACCCGAGGCCATGAATCGGATCTCACTTTTAGGTTCAGTGATGGCATCGATCTCTGCCTGGGATTTTTTAGCATCCTCAGCATAATGTTTTAATTCTTCCACAGAAGTAGTGGTTAGTTTTGCTTCTCCTTCCAGCACCACAGTTTTGCCTGTGGCTGCCATCGGAACGAAAAATGCATAGTCTTTCATTTTTACAAAAGCCGTAGTTTTATCATCTACAGCAAGCTCTATCCAGCAACCTTTTTTGGAACAAACATCCAGGACTTTAGCTTTTACTTTAGTCTGGATAACCGGTGTCTTTTCAAGTTGAGCAGGCAGTTCGACAATGTCCATTGCTCCTTTTGTTTTTGGTTGTTCACCATAATAATCACCTTTTTTTGCATCACCTGCCGGAGGTTGCGCATAAGTCATAGCGGCAAAAAGAGTAACGAATGCAAAAATTATTGATCGTAACATGTTATTTATTTTGATGCAAAGATAGAATTAATTTGGATTGAACCTTAATTGAAATGGAAATGAAATGTCTTAATAATTTATTAATTAATCAGGTTTTCAGAAGTTATAATGTCACCCCTTCAGGGTTTGAAAATAATGATAATAGAAACACACTATAATAATGCCAACCCTTCAGGTTTAGGTTTATTAATATATCATAGCTATAATTTAGTTACAACTTTGCGAACTCTACGTTTTCCTTTGGGGCTTTGCATGAAACCTTTATTTTCTTTAAGGCTAAAAAGTGAAGCCCCGGAAGATTATCCGGGGTTATTTCACATTACGACCTGCAAGGTCATAATTATGTAATGAAAGGTTCTTGTCCAAAGTAACTACAACAGATTGTTACCGGAAAAATGAAAAATTAAAACTATCTTATGAAATGTAAATTATTATACGGGTGAATTGACTATAAATAATAAGAGGATCAAAGCCAAAGCTATCACGATCCATAGCCTTATATCTTTAATATATTGTTTAATTTCTTTTGTAACTGACATGTTTCTTGTTTTAAAAAAACGATTAATTAAATAACCGGCCTGTAAAAATGAAAGGGACTTTCTACACCATTATACTTACAAAAATGATACCATAACGATTTCTTATAATATCTCCACCGGAAACTACAGCCAGTCTATTGTATAACAAAAGATTCTATGTGGGAATCTGTTAATATTACAAATAATTCTATTTGTTTTTGTTCTATAACTTAATTCAGTTTTATTCGTTATAAATTTTTCAATCAAGTCATGGCTTTATAAAATACTTATCTTTAATTGTATAACTATGATATTTAGAAGTACCACTTTGTTATTTTTGATACTATTTATTATTGTGACATTTATTTCCGGATTAGCAGCCCAAAATCCTAAAACAACATTTTTTGGTACTTTGACTGATGGCGAAACAGGAGAAACATTGATCGGTGCCAAAGTGGAGGTCCCTTACTTCAATAAAGCAACAGTGACTAATGAGTATGGCTTTTATTCACTGACTATTCCCGGGACAGATTCTGTAATAATCTCTTCTTCATATATCGGGATGGGAACATATCAGTTCAAAATACCAGCCGGTAATGATTTGAAATGGAACGTCGCATTGTTTCCTGGTTCGGTAACCCTGGATGAAGTTATCATCACTGCGGATCCACTCAGGGATAAGTTGCAGTCCACACAGATGAGTTTAGAACAAATATCTGCTAAGACCAGTAAGGTCTTACCGGCTTTGTTCGGAGAGGTAGATATTATTAAAACCCTACAACTCAAAGCCGGTGTATCATCCGGCTCAGAAGGCAGCACTGGATTGTATGTACGCGGAGGTGGTGGAGATCAGAATCTCATTTTATTGGATGAAGCTACGGTCTATAATGCCAATCACCTTTTTGGGTTTTTCAGTACCTTCAATTCCGATGCAGTCAAAGATGTCCGGTTATTCAAGGGTGGTTTTCCATCACAATATGGAGGCCGGCTATCTTCCGTCATTGATGTCCGTATGAAGGATGGAAATAATAAAAAATTCAGTGGGTCCGGAGGTATCGGCCTGATCACTTCCCGCTTAACACTTGAAGGTCCGATAGGAAATGAAAACACGAGTTTTATTGTATCCGGACGTCGTACGTATGTGGACCTTATAACCAATGCAATCAATAAAAGCCAGGAAGATAAACCCGATTTCAATAAAATTCCCGGGTATAATTTCTACGATCTGAATGCTAAAATCAATACAAGACTAGGAGAAAAGGACCGCATCTTCCTGAGCGGATATTTTGGCAAGGACAATTTTGCTTTAAAAGACAGCACACTCGATCTTGGTTTTAGCTGGGGCAATGCTACACTTACGGCACGTTGGAATCACATATTTAACAACAAACTTTTTGCGAATACTTCATTTATTTTCTCTGATTATAATTACAACATTTCAAATCAGATAAGCGGATTTAGTTTCTCACTTGGTTCCAAGATCAGAAATTATGCCGGCAAAATGGACCTGGCATACAACCCGTCTTCTAAACATGCCATTAAAATGGGATTGGCCACAACCTATTATGACTTTACAGTTGGACGATTAAAGGCTGGTTCAGATGACGGTGCGATTTCTTTCAGTTCCGGAATAGACCGAACCGGCATGGAATATGGCCTGTATATAAGTGATGAATTTGAAATCATTAAAGACCTAAAAGCCAATGCAGGTTTGAGGTTGTCCGGTTGGTCAAGTGATCAATTTTTTGATATAGGATTAGAACCAAGACTCGCTTTACTGTATCAATTAAATCCTAAAGTTTCAATCAAGGGAGGTTACGCCCGTATGAAACAATATGTGCACCTTATTTCCAATTCGGGAGTTTCCCTGCCAACGGATGTCTGGTATCCTTCTACTAAAGTGGTAGACCCTCAGCGATCGGATCAGTTATCAGCAGGGTTTAGCTATCTTATAGGAAAGGGATTGTTGCTTACAAATGAATATTATTATAAATGGTTGAAAAATCAGGTGGATTTCCGGGATGGTGCCAATTTATTCCTCAACAATGATATCGAGCAGGAATTTGAGTTCGGAAAAGGTTATGCTTACGGAACTGAAATAAGTCTGGAAAAAGACTTCGGCAAACTGACCGGGTGGATCGCATATACACTTGCTTTTGTCAAAAGAGGTGAATTTCCCGGTATTATGAATGGAAGATATTTTTCTCCACGATACGACAGAAGGCATGATATCAAGGTGGTTGCCACCTATATGTTTAACAGGAGATGGACCGCCAGTGCCACATGGGTCTATGGCTCCGGAGATCTGGCATGGTTGCCGGGTGGTCGTGCTGTCTTTCAGGATATTCAGGGCGGATCATTCAACCCTGTCACTCCCATCTATGGTGACAGAAATACCTTCAGACTTCCTGCTTATCATCGTGGTGATATTAGTATTATTTATTATATGTTTCCAAAATGGGGTGAAAGTAATCTTTCATTAAGCATTTACAATATTTATGACAGGAGGAATCCTTATTTTCTTACATTGGAAACAGAGTACAAAACATTAATGCAGGATGGTGTGGAAGTCAAGATACCCGAAAAGATCAGTGCACGCCA
>JAYUWT010000606.1:0-2598 GCA_043753405.1 Saprospiraceae bacterium
GGTCGCGACCTGTCCGTACTTTTTAATTTAAATGAATGGGAGATGAAATTGAAATTTTCTCCCTTTATTGATTATATTGGATGGAATAACCTCCAATTCATGAAAATTTATCTGTGCCTTCTTTTAAGTTTTTCATGGGCATTTCAAATGTTTGGACAATCATATGCTGGCCAGGATAGTTCGCATTATTGGACCTGGGAAGATTACTACTGGCTTCACCAGGAAAGAAACATATATGTATATGATGAACTCGGCTTGATTTCTACTATACTAAGGATCCAGAGATATATGGGTCCATGGGACACAACATACCTTCAAACGATAACTTATGACCCTGATGGCGATATCATCAATCGATTATTTCAATACTGGAATGGTTCCATTTTTACAAACTCGCGGAGAGATGTTTATTTTTATGATGCAAATAAGAACCTGATAGAAGTATTAACTCAGAATTGGGAAAATCCTGACTGGCATTCCTGGGCAAGACAAGTAATGGAGTATGACGATCAGGATAATCTCATTACAGCTGGTTATTATTCGTGGATCGGATCAGACTGGATTGGAAGTCATCAGGAATTATATTTGTATGATCAGGAAGATCGACTAATGCAATCTATATCTCAAAGTTGGAATACTGTCTGGACGAATAGTTCGCAGGAATTCTATTCGTATAATGCCAACGGAGACCTTGAGATCACTTTAAACCAAATTTGGTGGCAGGATGATTGGAATACAGAATTTCGCCTGTTGAATGAATTCAGCTTAGATAATCGACTTCTCAAGACCACCTATCAAAGACCAACATTCAGTGACTGGTTTAACCAGTATCAGTGGCTTTATACATATGATTCATTGGGAAACGAACTGAGCCAGTTGTTTCAAAGCAACGCGCATGATGAGTGGGAAAATGAATCCTTGATTACTAAAACCTATGATCAATTTCAAAACCTTATTGCAGAGGCTGAAAAAGAGTGGAAAGTGGATGAATGGGAGTATACCGATTCTACATTTCATTATTTTCCTTTTGTTTCCGGAATTAAAGATTTGACTTCATCTGAGTTTGCTTTCATTTATCCGAATCCAGTAAGATCAACTTTGAATTTGCAATTCGAAGAGATTGATTTGAAAGATCCTATGATGGACATTTATTCCAACACCGGTATTAAGGTCATGCATATTAATTTAGTAGATCAAAAGACATTTGCTCTTGACGTCCGCAAGTTGGTGGCCGGTTTATATTTTCTACGTATATATTTATATTCTCACAGCAGTTATCAGGTTATTCCATTTCTGAAGCAATAGGAGTCTTTCCATTGCATAAATTTAATGATCATGAAATCTTTCGTCTTATTCCTGTCTTTGTTATCAGCCTCGATATATTCATTTGGGCAAACACTCCATCTTTACGGTTTAAAATCAGGCCAAGAAATTGTTTGTAGTTTATCTCTCCACAATGAAAGTTCTGGCAGCCTCGGTAGCCCGGAATTACCTGTAGTCCAATTTTCCGGAGAAGGCGATATCATCGATAGCACACAATACTGGATATGGAATAGGGCTAACGAAACATGGGACCTGATTGAAAGAATATTTTACACCAGCGATCCCTATGGCAACCTTATCATGCAGGTAACATTGATCTGGATTGGAACTGAATGGGTGAATGCTTTCCGGGATGTTTCAAGCTATGATACAAATAATAATGAACTTTCAGATTTGTATCAAGCCTGGAATGGAACAGACTGGGAAAATGTCAGGTTGACTACCAATGTATATGATTCAGAAAATAATCGTACAAGCCGTACTATCCAAAACTGGGATGGCACCATGTGGGTCAATGCCAATCAGCTCCTTTATACCTATGACGATCATCATAACATTCTGTCCAGAACCACAGGAATATGGCTGGGAACAGAATGGTCTAATGGAGTCCGTAGTGTTTATACTTATAATGATGAGGATGATGTTGTCCTTCATGAAGTTCAACACTGGAACGGTGCAGGCTATGAGACGAATCAGCAGGTGCTTTACGTCTATACACCAACAGGAGATCTCGATACCAGCTTGACTCAATCCTGGGAGACTGATCATTGGGAAGATATCAGCCGTAATATTTATGAATACGATGCTAATCATAACCGGACATTGTATTTGAATCAAATGGCAGCAGGTGATGGTACGTGGATTGATGCCGAGCGTTTCACATTCACATTTGACTCTGACAATATTATTACCGGTCAGTTATATGAGTCATTTATTGGTGGAGAATGGATCAATCAATACCGGTTTTTAGTCGAAAATGATACAAGGCAAAACCGGATCACCGAAGTTTTTCAAGTATGGGAAAATGAATGGGTCAACCAGGATTCATTTCATTATTACTATACATTGGCAACTGGTGTGGCTGCTGATTTAAAGTTGGAGCAAATAAAACTTTATCCAAATCCGGTCATCAGTACGTTGAGCATCGACTTGACATCCGAGCAACCGGCTGGGGGTACATTCACAATTTTCTCGCAAAGTGGATTGAGAATGATGGAGGGGGAAATGAATGATCTGGCAAAAACCACGATTGATGTCAGTAAGATGATGCCGGGT
>JAYUWT010000607.1:0-6499 GCA_043753405.1 Saprospiraceae bacterium
TTTTGTCAACGACTAATTTCATCCCACATTTGGGACAATTGCCCGGCTTATCAGATTGAACCTCAGGATGCATGGGACAGGTATAAGTTAACTTTGCTACTTGTTTAGTATCTGCGCCATTATTCATGTTCATTTCATGGTCTTTGTGTTCATCTGTGGCCTCTCCCCCTTTTATCGAGCCTGCGCCTCTTATTTCATTCACTATTTCTTTTATCTCTGCAACATCACTTTTCAATTCCTGTATCATATCCTTCATTTCCCGAACATCATTATTAGACGAGTTACCGTTTGAGGTTGTCGTTGGCTTTTTGATGTTACCGGTTTGCTTTGATGTTGCCGGTTTTGGCGCTGTCTTTTTTGGAGCAGCCACCTTTATTGTTTTCTTCTCTAAGTTCATTCCACATTTGGGACAGTTGCCCGGTTTGCTCATCTGCACCTCCGGATGCATGGGGCATGTGTAAATAACTTTCTGTGTTTGTGCAATTGCAATTGAATAGAAAGCCATCACAATTGCTATTAAAATAATTTTCTTCATCTTTTTCTTTTTTTATTGGCAACATTTTTTTTCTTATAAGAAAGTATTTTAACATCCTCACCGCTGCTCTGCTAATTTGTTTAAACATAGTTTAATTTTTTGCCTCGAGACTATCCCTTGTTCTTGTGGCCCAATCAATGATGGAGGCTTCGTCTTCTGCTGAGAGTTTAGCATCACTATGCATCCAGGTGTATGATGCAATCGGCATTGTCAACGATCAGTTTATTTCATCGCGCACAATTCGGCGCCATAAAAACTTTACTAAATATAACATATTGATATTGAGTTATTTAAAATTAGAGTTTCTTGTGTCGCTAACTGCAACAGCATCAACATGAACCTAGTTGCGTGGTTTTTTTGTTTCAAGGATCGCCTGTCATGAAGGATGTCGATTGCGAAAGCGCCATAGAGAATTTTAAGTTTATGACCTCCATTCCTGAGTGGCTAAGGAAATATAATAATTTGTATGAGTCTACCATATATGGTCCCGACTATTCCGCATATATTAGCTGTATTGTCTGCGATTGATATTGTGGGGTATTTAATTGGCAAAGGGAAGCCAAAAGATACTTTTAAGAATGTGGAATCATTTTTCAAAGGTATTATTGATGATGTTGCTACCCTACATTGTCTCGTTTTCGTATATAGACACGGTATGTCACATTCTGTATTCTTATTTACCAATCACAGGGGCTACAAATTTTAATTTATATTTAGTATGGAATATTTTTGCCGATAGTCTCGCTGATTTATTAAACGAATTATTGGAAGGTGAAACAGGCTTTTGCTTCTATAATATTTTTGTTGCTTTTTTCTGGTTCCAAATCCTGGGGTCAGGGCAAGGCAATTGACAGCCTTAAGAATGTTATTCAGTCGCAGAAGGAGGATAGCCTTAAAGTTAATTCACTAATTGCCCTAAGCACCGAATACCTGGATATTAATCCGGAAGATGTTATTAATTATGGTGTTGAAGCCCGTGATCTGGCTGAAAGGATAGGTTATGATAAGGGGTTAGGATATGCTTATAAGGCAATTGCCAGGGGATTTATGTTGCAGGCAAATTATCCCGAAGCAACAATTCAGTTTCAAAACTCTCTCAAATCGTTCCAATCAATAAATTTCAAACCAGGTATCGCCAATATCTTAAGTAATCTTGGTGTCATCTACTTTAATGTTGGTGACGATACTAAAGCACTTGAATTGGATCTTGAGGCGCTCAGAGTTTCGGAGGAAATCAACGATACCCTACGAATCGGAACTGTTTTGCTTAATATAGGGGCGATATACAATAACAAACCCGCAACTATATATAAGGGTGTTGAATATTTTAAAAGGGCACTTCCACTTTTTCAAGCAATTGATTATAAAGATGGTATTTCTGTCACCTATATGAATATTGGAGAGATTTTCCATAAAAAGCAGGAGTATGATTCTGCCATTCAATATTTTGAAACTTCCTTAGAAATTGATGATGCTTCACTTGCAGCTTCTTTTCCTCTTACCCACCTGGGTGAAATTTATGCACAAAAAAAGGACTTTAAAAAAGCACTTTATTATCAACATAAGGCTATCAAAATAGCAGAAAAGCTTGGCGCCAAATTTGAAATGATTCAAGCCATCAACGGGTTAGCAAAAACGCAAAAATTAATGGGTGAAAACAATCAATCATTCACAAGTTATATTAAGGCGAGGCAGTTAGGTGAAGAATTGAATGCGAAAGAAGAATTGAAAACAATATATCATGCATTGTCTCAGTCTTATAAAGAATCAGGGGATTACAAAAAGGCATACGAATATCAATTTCTTTTGAATAGTATCAATGATTCTCTATATAATAGCAGGGACGACAAAAAGATACAACAACTACAGTTCAATTTCGACATTGAAAAGAAGCAAAACGAGATCGACTTACTTACAAAAGACCAGGCATTAAAGAACCTGAGTATTCAACGGCAAAAAGTTATCAGTTATGCTACAGCTATTATAGCGCTTCTGCTGCTGATTGCAGCAGTCAGTATGATCAACCGTTATCGATACATACATCGTACCAATAAAATCATCCAGGCTGAAAAAGCCCGGTCTGATGATTTGCTATTGAATATTTTGCCGGCAGAGACGGCCAAAGAACTGGCATTATATGGATCAAATAAACCTCGTTACTATGATAGCGTTTCGGTTTTATTTAGCGATTTTAAAGGCTTCTCTGCAATTGCCGGCAAATTATCGCCGCAGGAATTAGTAGCTGAACTAAATGATTTTTTTGTTGCTTTTGATGAAATTATAGTTCATTACAAGCTGGAAAAGATCAAGACGATCGGTGATTCTTATATGTGCGCAGGGGGCATACCAACTCCTGATACTTCACATCCGTTGAGTACTGTCCGGGCTGCGATTGCCATGCAGGAATATATAAATGGGAAGAATAACGAAAGAGGAACAATGGGTAAGCCTTTATGGGAATTACGGATTGGTATAAATACAGGACCCGTTGTTGCTGGTGTGGTAGGAAAAATTAAATACGCTTATGATATTTGGGGGGATACCGTAAATATCGCCAGTCGCATGGAATCGCACGGGCATCCCGGGAGGGTCAATATATCTTCAGCCACCTATGCGCTTATTAAAGACAAATACGCGTGTGAGCATAGAGGAAGAATTTCTGCTAAAAATATCGGAGATGTTGATATGTATTTCATTGAGAAAGAATTGTTGAATAGTTGATTATTTCAATTTGTCTCTATGTTGTTAAGCAACCTCGAACGACTCATCCAATTGGCAGATAATGTCTTTGCCGCTAAAAGTGATCTGGATCAACTGGATGTTGACTGGCAAGTGCTGGAACGATTGAGAAAGATTCATCCATTGACGGTTTCGGATTTTGACGAGGGTATGGGACCGGTTGCATGGGTTTTGCTGATACCTACTACTAAAGAGTTGATGAAGAGATTTCTGGAAAAAGATATATCGGAAAAGCAACTGTATGAGATGACGCCGATGGGTGCCAGCTATCATGCCATCTACCTTTGTTCGGCACTGGTGCTGGAAGAATCCCGCAGAAAGGGTATCGCAAAGAAACTTTCCCTGGAGGCCATTGAAGAAATACGCAAGAATCATCCCATCAAAGCTTTATTTGTATGGACTTTCAGCAAGGAAGGAGATCTGGGCGCTGAGGACATTGCCCTTCTTACTTCACTGCCACTCCATAAGCGAACACCGCATAATTAAATGCCTGCAAGAATCAAACAGGCATCGAATCATCAAAAGCCTATATGAATCAGACAGACACTTAAACACCCCACGCCTGCAAATAATTCTCCATACAATTACATAACTTCAGTTGGATAAAGGTCCCCTGCTGCCTTATTAACACGCCATTCGGCTTAGCCGTTAGGCTTAGCTTTTCACCGATAATTTAAGATCGTTATGTTTTAGAGTCAGATCTCTTTCTTCTCAAATTCCATAATTCCCCTTTATGACGTGTGGGAACTGTATCCCCTAATAATTTTCCCCAGGGCTTTAGATCGGGAATTCTATCAAAAATAATTTTTAAAATACCAACGAAGGGAATGGAAAGAAACATGCCCGGTACACCCCAAAGCGCAGCGCCGAGTAAAACTGCTAAAATGGAAATAAGGGCGTTGATTTGAACTTTTGAGGAAACAATCCGTGGGACAAGGATATTATTATCTATAAACTGAATAATGAGATATGCAATGAGAATACCTAACTGTGTGTTATACCCATCTTCTGTGACAGTAGCGATCAAAAGTGGTAATGCAATGGCAATGAGGCCGCCAATATAGGGTATCAGATTTAAAATGGCACCAATAATGCCAATCAAGATAGCATACTCTACACCTAATAATAGTAGCGCGGTTGAATTAAGTATTGCAACTGTCAAAGCTTCAAGCAGCAGCCCCACCATATAGCTTTGAATAGCAGTTTTTGTCTCATTCAGTATGTCACCTACCTGCTTTGAGTTTTCCTCTGCAGATAATTCAAAAATAAAATTCAGGAGGAGTGGTTTATAAAATAGCAAAAGAAATATATACACCGGTAGTAAGAGAATGATACCCAAAGTGCCTAATGCGGTACTAAGTGTTGAACCTACTAATGCCTTACTATTGTTTAAAGTCTCATTTACCAGTGCAACCTGTTTTTGCACTGATAGACCAAGATTCCTCTGGGTCCATTCGGCAAATTGAGTATTGAGCGCACCCATTTTTTCTTTTAGCTCCGGGAGTAAATCACTAAACTTTACGATCTGTGAAGAAAGAAAATACATGATTCCTCCAAATAGTATAAACGCCATCAGAATTGTAATAATGATCGACAGAACCTTAGGTATGTTGTGTCTTTGAAGCCAGTTGTAAACAGGATTCAACAGTATAGCCAGGACCATGCCAAATGCGAGAGGTATCATGATATCCTGCATATTAGATAAGACATACACCAACAGGATAATTCCAAAAAGAATAACGGTAGCTTTAAAATAGAATGGGTATTGTTTGACCATCATTACATATACTTATAAATGAAGATAAAAAGAAAATATGCCGTCGGCAAGGATGTTTTTGAACAAAAGCCGATCAGCTATTGAACTTGTAGTGCGATGGGCTGGTGACTATTACAACTGCCAGAGTGTATTAAACTACTTCCTCAATTTCTCAAAATCTGACAACTGTTTTTTACAAAACTATCCAGTTTATAAGGGGCCGATACAGTAAGGGGTATAGTTTTAAACTGTAACCCTTTTTGTTTTCACACCACTCAAGTTCGAGAATATCATCAGGTTTTGGGGAGGATAATCTCTCGGCACATGCCTTTTTCACCAGTTTTAATCTTTACATGGGCTGTTAATTTTACTGCATGAAAGTAAATAATAATTTACCTTTACATGAAGTGTTCTGAAGCCTATCGAATATTGCTGCTACAGAAAAAATTATTTAAAATAGCTGGAGTAAAACTTTGATTCGATGAAAAAATTGAATAAAAAAATTTCTGTTCTCATCGAGAAAACTAAAACGGGATACTCGGCATATGCTGAACATCTTGATGTATTCACTACAGGGAAAGATATTCCTTCTCTATATTCTAACTTACTGGAAGCCTTGAATCTGGCCTATAATGATTCAGGGTTTGTAATAAGTGCGGATAATCTTAAACTCAGTCTAGACTTGCGGCAATTCTTTCAATATTACAAAGTGCTGAATGCAAACTTTTTAGCGGAGAGAATTGGCATGAACCCAAGTCTGTTGTCTCAGTATGTAAGGGGCAAAAAACAACCATCTTCAAAGCAAACCGATAGAATCATACAGGGAATTCAAAATATTGGTAAGGAACTTGCTGATATTGATCTTGTATGAAACTGAAGGGAACTAGTGCTAAGGTTGATAAAATTTAGGTAGTGTCTTTAGTTTATCCTGCCTTCTGGCAACATCGGTAGCGTATTTAATGCTTTGCCGGTAGCATCCAATATTGCATTTCGAACGGCAGGGGCAAGACCAATAATGGGAGCCTCACCTGCACCTGCTGAGGGCAGATCTTTGCGGTCTATTAACACTATATCAATTTTGGGGATATCACTGAAGCGAGGGACACGATAAGCGGAAAGACTGGCATTAAGTACTTTCCCGTTAGAGAATTCTACTGCTTCAAACAATGCGCCGCCCAACGCTTGTATAATGGAACCCATTACCTGGTTTTCCAGGTGATGAGGGTTTATGATCGCGCCGCATTCAAAAGCCATAGTTACTCTAGCGATTTTAATTTCTTTATCACTATTTATTTTTACTTCCGCGCAGGTTCCCACATAACCTCCCTTTTCAAATCCACCTGCCACACCATAGCCAGTTCCCGCGGCCTTCGAACCTGTCCAGCCAAACTTGTCTGCGGATGCTTGTAATACCGCGATCAGACGTTCATCTTCCAAATTCTTTTTCCGAAACTCCAGGGGATCCATTT
>JAYUWT010000608.1:0-6498 GCA_043753405.1 Saprospiraceae bacterium
TTAAGAATTGCATGACCAAATGATTAAGAGTTAATTTTAAATTAATCATTGTACCAGGTATATTTAAGAGGAACACAAAGGATTTCAGTTGATGCTGAAATTTTATTACTTCACTGAATTCTCTGTGTAGCTCATCTTTAAACTCCGTGCAACTCTGTGATAACCTTAAATTAACAAGATTCAGTATTCAATTATTTTATTGAAAAAATGAATAATTGTCTTAATAAATAATGATTGTTTTAATTAAAGTCCTTACTTTAACTTAAAATATTAATCATGCGGACAACCTTACTCAAAACTATCCAAAAATGTTATAAACGTGCCTTACAGTCTAAATCTGAAAGTGATCCGGGATTGTTCCAAACCCTTCAAAATGATTCCCTCATCTTATCCAGGAGAAATGCATTAAAGAGCATTGCTTTGGGTACAACGGGATTATTAATAAGTCAGAATACGGTGTTTGGTTCGAATGGTATGTTTTCCAATCTAATGTTGGATGCCAAACCTCCGGTTATTGCAATACTGGGAGGAGGAATAGCCGGTCTGCATTGTGCCTGGAAGTTGCAGAATGCCGGAATACATGCTAAGGTTTATGAAGCTTCATCCCGGGCCGGAGGAAGAATGTTTACCCTGCACAATAGATTTGGACAAGGTCTGAATACAGAAGCCGGTGGTGAGTTTTTAGATTCGAATCATGAAGATATGCTTGGACTGGCTAAACATTTTAAACTGCCATTACTTGATGTAACAGAGGATAAATCAGGCTATGAGGAAATTGTATTCCACCATAACGGCAATAAATATTCACAGGAAGATGCAGCCAAAGCATTTGAACCAATAGTAGAAAAGTTATTACGCGATAGAATAGCTTGTGGAGAAGACTATGATACTCCTTTTGCGGAATCGCTTGATGTAATGTCAATGGAGCAATATATTAAAAAACTGGATTGTGAAATATGGTTGCAGGATCTTCTTATTGTAGCCTATGTAGGTGAATATGGCCTTGATGCGGGCGAACAATCTACATTAAATTTTGTAAGTTTTATTGGTTTTCCGAAAGATGGAAAATTACCGCTATTCGGTGACAGTGATGAAAGGTACAAAGTGATCGGAGGTAATGAACAGATCATATACAAACTCGCAGAAAGTCTGGGAGATAAGATCAAATTCCAGAAGCAGATAAAAGCCATCTCCCTCAAAGGAAAAAAATATACCATTGATTTCGAACAGGGTGAACCTGTCACTGCGGACATTGTCATTTGTACCATACCATTTACGATACTTAGAAACATTGACCTTAAAATTCCCAACATCGATCCTGTAAAATTAAAATGTATCAAAGAGTTGGGATATGGCCAGAACAATAAACTTTTATTGGGCATGAAGGAGAGGACGTGGCGCATGGGTGCAAGGCCGACATTGGGTTATACTTATGATACGATGGTCCATACAGGATGGGACAACTCACACATGCAGAATAACAACACCGGCCCTGCAGGATTTACTGTCTTCCTCGGAGGGAGTGAATCTTTGGGCTTAGCTGCTAAAACAACAGCTGTGAATGGTAAAAGAAAACTGGAAACTACTACCCTGGATAAATTCATTGGGAGAATGAATGGCATCTATGGAGGATTTAAAGATCATTTCAATAATGACCATGAAGTGATCACCTGGACCGGCAATCCATTGACAAAAGGTTCCTATGTCTGTTACAAAACAGGACAATGGAGTACAATAGCTGGGATGGAAATAAAACCATTAAACAATACATTTTTATTTGCCGGTGAACATTGCAGCAGCGCATTCGCAGGATTCATGAATGGGGCAGCAGAGACCGGCCGACTTGCAGCCGAGCAGATCATAGCGAAAGTGAAGAAGTAGTTCACGCAAAGTAAGGTAAGAAGCGCAAAGACCGCAAAGCAATCATTAAACTTATATTAATTCTTGGTGCACTTTGCATGTCCTCTCTTTGAGGCTTTGCGTGAACCATTATTCATCTGCAACTTTTGTAATTAAAAATTTGTTTGGTAAGCAAGAATTTACAGTGTAAGGTGAATAATTATGGTCTCAGATCGATTATAACTGACGAATTTTCACTTGAATTCCCTATTTATTCAAAAACAACTACCTGAACTTATTTTTATGAATGACAAAGCTTTGTTTAAGTCATATCTTACTTTATTTACCGAAGCAGAATTTCCCCTTATATTAGCCTACGATATTGAAGAACCTGAATCATTTTCTGATGATCCTATTCCACTAATATTGGCAAATCTTTTCATAGCCGATGACGTTGAAAATGTTGAAAATATTGATGCATACAATGAATATGTACCCGTGATCCGGTTCAGGATCAATAAGACTTATTTAGCGTGTGTGGTCTGGAAAGCTTCACTCGGCAGTTATGAGTTCCTTCTGATCGTCTATGACAATGATGGAAATATTCAGGAAACAGATTCGATAGCAGGAACGTATTATGGCACAGAACCTATGACCTATAAAATAGCCGAATTCTCAAACCCACAAAAAGCCGTTGTTGTAGAAGGCAACATTAAAACCAGGGAAAACGAAGCAGTGATTCCTGAAGTACAAAAATTTATCTTACACATCAGCGATATCGGAGAAATTAACTACGCCATCGTTGGAAATATTTAATATGTCAAAACATAATCCAAAATCTTTTAAAGGTCAGAAACTTAATACAGTTGACCTGAAAATTGCCATCAATAAAGCACTCAGAAGGCAGAATGGAACTTCTTTCTCTCCTTCCAAAATACTTAAAACCCTCAAGATCAGTAATACTCAGGCCGAAGTTCTGGCTGTCATGAAACACCTTATCAAAGAAGGTCGCGTAAAAGAAACAACTTCAGAAATGTTCCAGCTTAATTTGGGAGCAGCAGCACGTTCTAAAACATATCAGGGTAAGGTGGATATGACTCGTTCCGGCTCAGCATATATTGTAATAGATGGAAAGGAGTCGGATATTTATGTCGGTGCTCATGATCTGAATGGTGCTATGGCAGGTGATACCGTGGAAGTGCAGATCGCCCCGGGAGCAGGCCGAAGGAAAGCAGATGGAAAAGTCACCCGGATCATCAAAAGATCACGGGAGATATTTATGGGCAAATTATTTGTCAATAAAAAATTCAATGTCATTGTTCCATTTAAAGCTCCTCCGGGATTTGAAATCTTCATCTTCCATGAAGATATAGGAGATGCAGTAGATGGAGACATTGTTACCGCAAGAGTGACGTCATGGCCAACCGGAAAAAACAAAATGATCAAAGGAGAGATCACTGAGGTCCTAGGTCAGGAAAATTCTTCCGACCTCGAGATGAAGTCCATCCTGATCGGGCAGGGTTTTGATCTTCAGTTTTCAAAGGCAGCAATGGCGGAAGCCAACAATATTCCGACGGTAATTTCAGAGCAGGAGATCGCCCTGAGACGCGACATGAGGGATACACCCACTTTTACGATCGACCCTTTTAATGCAAAGGATTTTGATGACGCATTGTCTATTAAAAAACTGGAAAACGACCAATTGGAAATTGGTGTTCACATAGCTGATGTTACTCATTATCTGAAACCCGGTGGCCCACTGGATGGGGATGCATTTGAGCGGAGTACATCAGTTTATCTGGTTGATAGAGTGCTTCCGATGTTGCCGGAAAAACTTTCAAATGAACTTTGTTCTTTGCGCCCTAATGAAGATAAACTTACTTTTTCTGCAGTTTATATCTTCGATAAGAATCTCAAGATCGTCGATGAATGGTATGGTAAAACGATCATCCATAGTGACAGGAGGTTTACTTATGAAGAAGCCCAGGAGATCCTCGAAAGTAATGTAGGAGAATTGTCAGAAGAGTTGGCAACAATGAACAAGATCGCTCAGAAACTTGCCAAAGACAGATATGCAAATGGATCCATCTCATTTGAATCTGCGGAAGTTCAATTCCGGTTGGATGAACACGGTGTACCATATGAATTATTTATAAAAGAACGCAAAGCAGCCCATATGCTGGTCGAGGATTTTATGTTGCTCGCTAATAGAACTGTTGCCCAATACATCAAGAAAAAGGGCACAACAGGTGAAATTCCTTTTGTGTATCGTATTCATGACCAGCCCAACCAGGAAAAACTGGAAGACTTTTCAAAATACGCTGCTGAATTTGGATTCAAGATGGACCTGAGTACTCCAAAAACAATTGCCGGTTCATTCAATGCACTTGCAAAACTGGCAGAAGAGGATGAAGCCTTGAAACTTATAACACCTCTTGCCATACGCACGATGTCAAAAGCTGAATATAGTACGGACAATATTGGTCATTACGGACTGGCATTTGAGAACTATACACACTTTACTTCTCCTATCAGAAGATATAGTGATGTTTTATCGCATCGGATCCTGTACAAAAATTTGGGATCTGATGTTTTCCGTGAGGATAAAGCAAAACTGGAACTAAAGTGTAAACACATCTCTGCCCAGGAACGCAAAGCCATGGAAGCGGAGCGGGAATCCATCAAGTACAAACAGGTGGAATTCATGAGTAAATTCATCGGCGAAGAATTCGACGGAATTGTCTCAGGCTTGCACGATAAAGGTATTTTTGTTGAGATCAAGGAAAATCATTGTGAAGGTATGGTAAGGTTCGACCGCTTTGATGAACCATTTATACTGGAAGATGGTAAATTAAAAGCTAAAGGCCGTAACACTGGGCGGATCATTAAAATGGGAGATCCAATAAGGATAAAGGTGCTGGATACAGATATCGATAAGAGACAGATAGAGTTTGGGTTAGCAGATGGTTCAGATGCTAGACTCTAGACTCTAGATTCTAGATTCTAGATGATAAAAGTGAGTTGTAGGTGCTAACTTTTTGAACCAAAATAAAGTTGGGAATTCCCCTCTTCAGGGGTGGCCAAGGGCCGGGGTGTCTTATCTTATTGCATAGATTCTTTAAAAATGATCCCTGAGATATGGTATTTGACACAAAGTTTTAAAAACAATTCGCTCGTGCCTCGCAGTCCAATGTTGCATAATTTAGATTGAAAATATCACGATTTGAATTAGATAAATATCATGGGTTTTCATATGAACGAGTCTTAAAAATGAAACACAGTTTCTAGACGCCAGGTGCTAGACTCTAGATGATAGAAGTAAGTTGCGGTTGCTATCTTTTTAAACCAAAATAAAGTTGGGAATTCCCCTCTTGAGGGGTGGCCAAGGGCCGGGGTGTCTTATCTTATTGCATAGATTATTTAAAAATGATCCCTTGAGTAGGGAACTTGACACAAAGTTTTAAAAACAATTCGCTCGTGCCTCGCAGTCCAATGTTGCATAATTTAGATTGAAAATGAATTTTATCTTATACGCACTTTATCCCTTTAAGGATGTCCTGTTTGTAACAAATATGATATTGTGTGGTGTCGTGCGCCGTAGGTGCTACCTGTTAGATAGGGATTATTTTATAAAATGATCCCTGGGGTGGAGGATTTGACACAAAGTTTTAAAAACAATTCGCTCGTGCCTCGCAGGACATTGATACACAAATCAGATTGAAAATGTAATTTTCATCTGATTTGTGTATTAATGTCCTATTGAATTGTTTTTAAAACTTTGCGGAGAGTTAGGGATTCGAACCCTAGAAGCCCTTTTGGAGCTTACACGCTTTCCAAGCGTGCGCCTTCGACCGCTCGGCCAACTCTCCCTTGAATGGAGTGCGAAAGTAGTAAATTTTATTTATTTTCATCAAAAATTATCTCAACTTTAATGCTCTCAAAGCATTCTATTGTTTCCAAACCATAACACATATTAATGGACTTAACGATTTCCACACCAGCCCTGATCTTCCCTTCCATATCATTTTTACTGATCGCATATTCCAACCGGTTTCTCGCTATAGCCGGACTGATAAGGGATCTCAAAACAAAATTCAGTGACAACAAGGAAGAGATCCTGATCAAACAAATTAAAAACCTGCGGTATAGGCTTAGACTTATCAGATGGATGCAAGGTGTAGCGGTTTTTGGAATGTTATTGGCCTTGTTATCCATCATTGCTTTGTATCTTGAAGTTAATACACTTGGGCACATCTTTTTCATTATTTCAGCACTTTCGGTGACAACTTCTCTATCCATAGCTCTTGTGGAAATTATGTTTTCAGGCAGAGCTTTGGATCTTGAACTTGAAGATATCCAGGAACATATGAAGGAAAAACGCGGTTAATATTTTATTCGGGTCAGTTTTCCAGATCCATAATTTTGTTACAATTCCTGTTGAATGGCATAGAAATAACCGTATCTCGGCTAGATTCAAACTTATGATCATATCAATTGATTTTAAATAAATCATTTTACAAATACTCAGGAAGTTTTACTTTGATTTGATAGTATTTAATTTTCCTAAACACTTATTATGAAATATAAACTACTTAAAAGAACTTTCATTACAAAATATATTATGGAAGTGTAATAAGATTTAAAATTACCTATTTTTTA
>JAYUWT010000609.1:0-6489 GCA_043753405.1 Saprospiraceae bacterium
TGTGGGTAGACGATGAGATCGAGACTCTGAAGCCTCAGCTCATGTTTTTGACTCAAAAAGGTTATGAAGTGACTGCTGTGACCAATGGGTATGATGCAATTGAAGAATTTGAGAACTCAAGTGAATTTGATGCGGTTTTTTTAGATGAATCCATGCCCGGTATATCAGGCCTGGAGACATTGTCAAAACTTAAGAATATAAAATCTACTGTTCCTATTGTAATGATTACAAAAAATGAAGAGGAACATATCATGGAAGAAGCAATAGGATCACAGATAGCTGATTATTTGATCAAGCCTGTCAATCCTAATCAGATTTTATTATCCCTGAAAAGAATTATAGATGAAAAAAGACTGGTCAGGGAAAAAACATCCTCTGATTACCAGCAGGATTTCCGGCAGATATTTATGCAGATCAACAGCGGCCTTGAATATAATGAATGGGTAGATGTATATAGAAAGATCATTAATTGGGAAATAAAAATTGATAATTCCCAATCGCTTGAAATGAGCGAGATCCTGACTACTCAGAAGAGTGAAGCAAATGCAGGTTTTTCGAAATTTGTTCAGCGAAATTACGAAGGATGGCTGGATAAAAACAATAAGGAAGCTCCTATTATGTCATACAATGTGCTTAGGGAAAAGGTATTTCCCTTCATAGACGATGATATGCCAAACGTGGTAATCCTGATGGATAATCTGCGTTATGATCAATGGAAAACAATTGAACCGATCATAGAAGAATTATATAGAATTGAATCAGAAGATTATTTCTTCAGTATTCTCCCTACTTCCACACAATATAGCCGGAATGCCATATTCGCCGGGATGATGCCCAGCGAGATCGAACAAAAATATCCGGATCTCTGGAAAAATGATTCTGAAGATGGGGGTAAAAACCTGAATGAAGCACAATTTCTATCAGAGCAGGTCAACAGGGTTTTCAGGCGTCCCATAAAAAATGAATATGTAAAAATTACTAATGTCCATGCCGGTAAAAACCTTGCTGATAATGCACTCAACTTATTGAATAATAACCTAAGTGTTATAGTTTATAATTTTATTGATATGCTGTCACATGCACGCACAGAGATGGATGTTCTTAAAGAGTTGGCAGATGACGAGAAAGCTTACAGGTCACTGACAAAGTCATGGTTTTTGCATTCATCACTTTGGCTGGCAATGCAGAAATTAGCTGAAAAACCGATCAGGATGTTCATTTTAACAGATCATGGATCCATCAGGGTTAAGACTCCGTCAAAGGTAATCGGTGACAGGGAGACCACCACCAATCTAAGATATAAGGTGGGCAGAAATCTTAATTATGATCCCGGTGATGTGATAGATTATAAAGATCCTATCAAAGTGTTATTGCCCAGGCCCAATGTGAGTTCTTCTTTTATATTTGCAAAGGAAGACAAGTTTTTCCTGTATCCTAATAATTACAATTATTATAATAATTATTATAAGGATACTTTTCAGCATGGAGGAGTCTCATTGGAAGAGATCGTGTGTCCGATGATTAGGTTGAGATCGAAGACGTAACAGAAGTCAGAAATCAGATAACAGAAGTCAGAAATCAGATAACAGAAGTCAGAAAAGGCATTTCTAATTTCATGATTCGATTTTTTTTGAGTGTTATTTCAATTCAGAATTTATAGTATGACTAATGTTTTCAAGATGGTTGCTGTTTAATCAAATTTTTAATAAGCAGCAATATTTAAATTTAGGCATCTGTTGTCTGAAGTCTATTGTCTGATATCTAATGATTAGCATTTTTCTACAATCATTCCATTCTTTTTTAATATGGTTATGATACCGTTTGGACCTTTCAGATGGCCGGCACCAAAAGAAAAGAAGTTTTTATCCTGAGTTCTGATGATATCAAGTATTCGGAAAGTCATTAGTTTATTGCGCTTATCAATCAGGATATTGCTATTTCCCTGCATATTATGATGAGCATATTTGTACAATTTATTAGTCTTCCCTTTAAGAAACCACCGAAACATTTTACTAAGGGATCTGGAATGATCTTTTGGTTTTTTGAGAATGCTGATAATCTGTTTTTCCAGATGTTTGTCTTTCAGGCTACTCATAATCTCTGCCTGTTCTTCAAATGTTTCCAGACCACCCAGTGTCAATTTGGCTTGAATGGCTTTTTTGAGCAGTTCTTCATCGATAGATCCGGGGATAAGGTCTTCCTGAAAAAGCGTCAGCGTCAACTCATTCAGAATTGAGAATAAAGGAGCATTGCTTAAAGTAAGAAGGTCAATCCCGAAATTTTTTTCAAAATGACCAGCTTGTTTAGTGAGTAATTTTTGAATTTTAGGCGTCACAGTTGATTGTTCCTGCATGAGCGAGGCTACTAGGTTGTAATCTACTTTAGTTAGATCCATTTCGCCATAATAATGCTCACATAGGATCAACCTCTCCATGGATTTTTCCAGCAAAGATTTAAAAGCAATATGATTTAAATGAAAAGTGCCCATCAGATAACTTTGTGAGTTATTTGACGGGCAAACTATCTTATATAATATCGCCATTATTACTCATAATCAAATGGCAAAAGTTTTGAATCTTTTACAGTTGACAATGTCATTAATGTTTTTAATCTTTCGATCTCTTCAATCTGGCTCAAGGTCTTAAATAATATATGTTCATAGGACGGAATGTCTTTACAAACTATTTTCATTAAAAAATCCGCTTCACCCGTTATGATGTAACATTCAGTAATTTCAGAAATGCTTTTGATCTTAAGTAAAAACTTATCTAATGCATTTTCTCTTTGCCAGGCCAAAGATACCAGAACAAAGGTTTTGACATTCAAGCCCAGAGACAAGGTGTCAATGGCAGCATGATAACTGGCAATTACTCCGGTGGATTCTAATTTTTTTACCCTTTCCAATGTTGGAGCAGGGGAAAGCCCTATCTTTTTTGACAAATCTAAGTTAGTGATCTTACTGTTTTCCTGTAAGATTTTAAGAATCTTAAGATCTATTTTATCTAACTTATTATCCGAATGATTTTGCATCATAAAAGTATTTTAAAAAGTAATTTATATTAAAATTAAAATAAGGGTAAAATATGGATGTTACGGGAAAATACCCATTGCCATATAATCACTGCTTATCTTATTCAATGCACAAATAAATGCAGCTGTCCGTAGATCTTCTACACCTTTTTTACGCCTCCATGTTTCTCTTATCTGATTATATGAGTTGATCATGGTTTCTTCCAACCCGGATCTTACAAGGTCAACTTCTTCTGCGCCTTTAGTCAGGAAATCTCTTTCTGCTGCGCCGATTGTTTTGCCCGTCATATTTTCTATCGTTGTCACTAAATTATTGTAGGTATTGTGGTCAAATCTTTTTTCCATCCTGCCAAAACGCATATGAGAAAGATTTTTGAGCCATTCAAAATATGAAACTGTTACACCTCCTGCATTCAGATACATATCAGGAATTATAATAATACCCCTTTGTAGCAATATGTTTTCACCATCAGCTGAGATGGGTCCATTAGCTGCTTCAGCCACAATCTTAGCCTTGATCCTGTCTGCATTTTCAGAAGTGATCTGATTTTCCAAAGCTGCAGGAATTAGAATATCGCATTCCAGTTCTAAAGCTTCCTCTCGTGATGGCAGGATCTTTGTACCAGGGAAATTAAGAATAGAACCGGTTTCTTTTCTATGTTTAAGAAGATCTGTGATATCGATCCCTTTTTCATTGTAGATAGCGCCTTCATATTCTGAAACTGCAATGATGACCATATCACCTTCATTTTGTGATATTTTCCCGGAGAAACTCCCTACATTACCCAATCCCTGCAAAACAATTTTTTTACCAGCAGTCCCCGGAGACAGACCCCATTTTTTACAATCCTCTTTATTATTAAGCAATTCCCTCATGCCATAAAAAACTCCGCGACCTGTCGCTTCTTCTCTTCCACGGATGCCATTCTGGGTTACCGGTTTACCTGTTACACATGCCACACCGTCTATCTCACCATGCTTCATTGTAGTATAAGTGTCGACGATCCATGCCATTTCACGGGCACCTGTGCCATAATCAGGTGCAGGTACATCTATACCGGGACCGATAAAATTTTTACGTATGAGCTCAGCAGTATATCTTCTGGTGATCTTCTCTAATTGTTTGACAGTATATTGTCTTGGATTAATTCTAACCCCACCTTTTGCACCTCCAAAAGGAACATCCACTATTGCACACTTATAGGTCATCAATGCAGCCAGGGCCATTACTTCATCCTGATTGACATGTTCGCTGTATCTTATCCCACCCTTGGTTGGTAATCTATGATGACTATGTTGTACCCTGTATGCCTCTATAACCTGGTATTCATTCCCAATTTTCACCGGAAACCTCATTTGGTAGACAGCATTACATGCCTTGATCTGGTCTAATAATCCTTTAGGTAAGCCAGTGAAAGAGGCAGCCTTATCAAAGTTTTTATTTACACTTTCAAAAAAACTCGCTCTATTGTTATTCATTGGAATTAATTTTGCGCTCTAACGATTTTAATTTTTTGTCTAGATTAAATAAATAAAAGAAAAACCCTGCCAGAACTATTGCGATCACAATAAGTACAACATATATTTTGCCACTGTCATACAAGGATATATTGCTGCTATTTAATATAGTAATTAAGAGATCATTCGAAAGAAATAACAACATTTATATAGATTCTACAGGTTATATTTTACTCCCATTTGAAAGCGCCAAAGGTAGAGTATATTTTTCATTTGACAGAACTTAATTTTGTAAATATTCAGTTTTTGCAATTTATTGTTTCAATGCGTGGTCGATTTTTTTAATTCTATAATAAATATTTGTCAACCATAATCCTAATAAGGTAAAAGCAATGACTCCCGGGTAAAAAACCGAACGCATTGTGGAATCAAGATCCTCTCCTCCCAGTGCAGGGTTTCCTCCATTACCCGGGTGTAAACTATCGTATAGCCTTGGTATTACGAAAAGCAATGGAATCATGGCCACATAAGCAAAAATGGTGAAAACTGCTGAAACCCTACCCTGGACAGTTTCATCTTTAAATGACTTCCACAGAATAAAATACGCCGCGTAAATTAATAAAGAAATCGCTGTCATATTTTGTTTAATATCACCACTCCAATATTGGCCCCATGTAAATCTTGCCCATATGGCCCCTGTTATCAGACCCATTATACCATAAAAAAAGCCAACTCTGTTAAATGCGTAAACTTTTATCTGGTCCATCGGATCAGCTGTCCTAAGTGATTTGATCGCATAAAAAATGGATATACTAAACAATATAATCATCGCAAACCAGAAAGGTACGTGATAATACAAATTGCGAATAGTTTCTTCCAGAATAAGCCTGAAAGGGAATCCTTTGGTAAGGGGAAGGGGTAATGCAGCTACTTGAACTTTGGACCATGCGTTAATTCCTTCAGCCGGATTTACAGAATCCTGCAAAAGAGTTACGGCAGAAGGACGAGTGAAACCGCCATCTATTTTGTTAGCAATTATCAGACTGGCACTTGCGATGGTTTGGCCCCCGGGAAGGAATGGAGGAATATCGAAAGTAAGCTTTAATTCATTATTGTCTTCGGGAACCAGTTTAGTAGCTTTTATTGTATAATTGCTATCGATGGACAACCAGGCCTCGTTCGGTGCCTCAGTTAAATGGGTATTGTAGGTGTTTACTTTTATTACAATATTATTCCCTGTCCTGAGGCGGTCCGGCTCGATCTCCATTATACCTGCATTCAAAGGACGCATCATTCCTGCTATGAATGTATATAATATCAATATAACAGTAAGGATCTTTAACCACAATTTATCCATTGCTAAAATATGTTCATTTGATGACAAAGTTAGAAATAGTAAGCAAATCCAATATTAAATTTGTCAGTCTCTCCAAATAAATGGAAATAATACAAGAGACAAAGCCAATAATATAACATCGATAGTGACAAGGATCAAAATATCGGTCGTATAACTTGTATCATTTATCAAGCCAAGCGAATTGGCCGATAACTTTAATAGTTCCAGAAGTACCGGAATTACACATGGGAAGCCCAGGATTGCGGTCAACATATGACTATTGCCCGACTTAGCACCAATGGCGGAAATAAATGTGAAGATGGAAGAAAAACCGATACTTGCCAATACCAGTGTCAACGCAAATAATTTATAATCCCTCACAGGGCTACCGGCTACAAACGCGAAGATTATAAAAGTCAATATGCCCAGGATCAATAACATTATAGTGTTATAAATTACCTTGGCACCATATATGAATGTTGGATGAGTGAGTTGATAATAGTAAAGACCTTTATTACTATTCTCCTGATCAAAACTTTTAATTAAAGCATTGACAGATACAAAGAGAAAAACGATCCAAAATAGAACATTCCAGTTGTTGGCAGGAATATTAATAAAGGAGCTATATATAATATAAACTGTAGCAAAAACATAAAGAAATACTG
>JAYUWT010000610.1:0-2593 GCA_043753405.1 Saprospiraceae bacterium
CTTTGTGATAACCTTTGCACAACTTTATGAAATAGCAAAAAAGTGAGAAGGTGAGAGGGTTAAAAAGAGAGAAGGATGGTATAAACAATACTTAAGTTAAATCAATATAAACACAAGTATGATGATATCCTTTGCGCAACTTTGCTTACTTCGCGAAACTTAGCGACATAGCTTCCAATTACCGATTTCAGATTACCGATTACCTATTTATAAAATGCAGCAACGGCTTATAATCATGTTTGTCCCTGCTGATGGACATCACTCCTAATTTTTCATCCTGATATGTTACCTCATAAGCCAGACTGCCGCCGTGCAATTTTTTTATATCCAGATCATTAATTTCCTGCTCTGAAGCTTTTCTGCCAAGATGGTCATCCAGTTGTTTGTTGATGAAAGACACAGGATCAGAATCATACATGTCCACAAATCTACCTTCGGTATTGAAGTATAACGGTTCGAGGTCTTTTTTGAAGGTTGTTTCGGTATTTTTCATCAACTATTGATTTTTATCTTTTCTGAATATGGAGATCTCATCATGGATTAGTTCTGTTTGTTCCAATAGCATATTGTTGCTTAGGACGGGCGCTGCGATATCAGCCTCTGCATTAATGTATCTATTTGTGATGACCCTCGCCTCATCCCAAGCATCAGCATCAATGATGCTTTGCAGGATTTTACTTCCTCCTTCGATCAATAATTGACAAATACCATGCTCCTCATACAGTATTTTCCACAAATCTTCCCAGTCTAAATGATCAAGGTGGATTGTTTTGATGCCTTCGAATTGCTCTTTGCTAGTTGTGATTAGAATGGCAGGAGCCTCACCATGAAACACTTTAAAATCTTTTAAAGGTTTAGAAAAACTATTGCCTACCACAAATCTTTGAGGAGAAGGACCCGACCAATACCTGTTATTTAACTCTGGATCATCCATTTCTAATGTATTTCTCCCTATGAGGATGCCATCACATTGAGATCGCAACTTATGTGTCAGGCGTGAAGTATAAGGATCACTTATCTGGATCCGGCCTGTGTTTGATCCTATAAAATGATCGGCTGTCTGGGTATATTTGAGGATGATCCATGGCTGATTACTGAAGCTGTTTTTGTAAAACCGATCGAGTAAAGAACTTTGTCCCTCTAACTTTGGAAAGTCATATGAAACTTCATTTATTTTTAATATTTCCAACCCTTTTTCAGACGTAACAGGATGTCTGTCTTTCTCAAATAAATGAACTGCTTTAGGATGAAAAGAAGCGATCAGCTCCGCGCATGGTGGTGTTTTTCCATGATGGCCACACGGTTCTAAGGTCACATAAACTTCAGAATTTTCTCCGGGATTTCTCCCATTTTTCAGCACATCCTGGTAAGCATTGACCTCGGCATGAGCTTCTCCATACTTTTCATGCCGTCCTTCACCAATAATGATCCCATCTTCAACTATCACACAACCCACAGGCGGATTGCTCTTAACCTCCCGGTCAGAAAGATTGGCAAGGTCGATGGCCCGGAGCATGTAAAGATCGTTTTTATTCATTTAAACATTTGATAGTTTTAGAGTAGATAGTATTATAGTATTATAGTATTGTTGTGCAGAGTGATATACTAACTGGTTAACTATAATACTGGTTAACTATAATACTGGTTAACTCTAATACTTATTAACTCTAATACTGGTCAACTTTAATACTGGTCTATCATTTATAATTTATAATTGATCATTCATAATTTATCATTTTATTGAACCAATATACTATTCTGCGGTTAATTTAACTGGCTTTGAACACGTTATATATTTTCATCAAAGTCAGTACTTATACAAATCAACAATCTCTTATGTTTAGACCTGTTCTGTTTTACACCTTCGCTTGCCTTTTTTTGACTGTAATTTCCTCGAGTTGCAACAGGAAAAATAAAGAAAATAAATCCGGAGAACTTGATATACAGAGCATGGTCGATGATCCCCATTCATACGGTGATAATTCGGCAGCCAGGGTGAAACATTTATCACTTGATCTAAAAGTTGATTTTATCAATTCAATTCTTTCCGGAAGTGTCACTTTATTTTTTGATAAAAATAATGCTGATACCTTGTTTTTGGACAGTCGTGAACTGATCATAGATTCAATTGTGTCAAAAGGCCGCATAAAAGATTTTTCGGTTGATAAGGTTGATAAATTTCTAGGATCAAAAATCTCAATACCACTTACAGGGCAAGCTGATTCTGTTATTATCTATTATAAAACTTCACCTCAAGCTGCAGCCATTCAATGGTTAAAACCCGAACAAACCTTTAGCAAAAAACATCCATTCCTTTATACGCAGGGCCAGGCTATATTAACTCGTTCATGGATCCCTATCCAGGATTCTCCAGGTATCAGATTTTCATATGAAGCACATATATCAGTGCCTCCATATCTTTTGGCATTAATGTCTGCAAAGAATCCTCAACAAATTTCAAAAGATGGTCTGTACCACTTCATAATGAATGAAGCCATACCTGCTTATCTCGTTGCTCTGGCGGTCGGAGATCTTCAATTTCTGGCCTATGATAGTCGAAGTGGGGTTTATGCTGAGCCGGGTGTTTTAAAAG
>JAYUWT010000611.1:0-6484 GCA_043753405.1 Saprospiraceae bacterium
AAAGACCTCGTAGCGAAAGAACTTAAGCGACAAAGAGAAGGAATAGAGCTTATAGCTTCTGAAAATTTTGCTTCAGCTGAAGTGATAAAAACAATGGGGACGGTCCTTACCAATAAATATGCAGAAGGGTATCCTGGTAAAAGATATTATGGTGGTTGCGAAGTAGTCGATGAAATAGAACAATTAGCCATCGACCGGCTCAAAGAACTTTTTAAAGTGGAATATGCCAACGTCCAGCCACATAGTGGAGCTCAGGCGAATGCGGCTGTATTTCTGGCTTGCCTGAAGCCTTATGACAAGGTCTTAGGCTTTGATCTTTCTCATGGAGGCCATTTGTCACATGGTTCATCTGTAAATTTCTCTGGCAAAGTTTATACACCTTGTTTTTACGGTGTAGAAAAAGAAAGCGGGTTGATCGATATGGACAAAGTGGCAGAAATAGCTCAAGTTGAAAAACCAAAAATGATCATTTGCGGAGCATCAGCTTATAGCAGGGATTGGGATTATAAACGGTTCAGGGAAATAGCAGATGAAACAGGAGCGATCCTATTAGCTGATATCGCACATCCGGCGGGACTCATAGCAACAGGATTCCTTAATGATCCTGTATCCCATTGCCACATCATTACTTCAACTACCCATAAGACATTAAGAGGTCCAAGAGGTGGTGTGATCATGATGGGGAAAGACTTTGAGAATCCATGGGGAAAAACTACAGCTAAAGGTAAACTCGTGAATATGTCTGCTGTCCTTAATAGCGGTGTATTCCCTGGCATGCAGGGTGGTCCTTTGGAACATGTCATAGCCGCAAAAGCAGTCGCTTTTCAGGAAGCGTTAAAACCTTCTTTTAAATCATACATCGGTCAGGTGATCAAAAATGCCCATGCAATGGCAGAAGCTTTCAGATCAAAAGGCTACAATATTTTGAGTGGAGGCACTGACAATCACCTTGTCTTGTTAGATCTTCACTCCAAAGATGTCACAGGTAAGCTTGCTGAAAACACTTTGATAAAAGCTGATATCACAGTCAATAAAAATATGGTGCCATTTGACCTTGAGAGCCCTGCGATCACATCCGGAATAAGGATCGGCACTCCTGCTGTCACTACCAGAGGCTTTAAAGAATCTGATTGCGTTGAGGTGGTAGATTGGATCGACAAGATACTAATGAATTCAAGGGATGAAAAATTGATCAAACAGATCAAAAATGAAATCAACCATAAGATGGAAAGTTTCCCTTTATACGAAGGAGAATTCTAAAAAATACCTTAGTTGAACAAAAAAATTATTTTAAAAAAAGGCAAGGAGGCATCCATTCAAAGGAAGCACCCATGGGTATTTTCCGGAGCTATCCACCGTGTGGATGATGGTATTAAAAATGGAGAGATCGTCCAGGTGCTGGATTTCAGAAGTGTTAGCCTTGGATTCGGACATTACCAGATGGTCGGAAGCATAAGTGTGCGGATGATACAATTTGGTGAAGTAGAACTGGCCGAGAACATATTTGAGCAAAAACTTCAACAAGCTCTGAACCTACGCAAGGATCTGAGCATAATTAATAAAGAGACAAACTGTTACAGACTGATACATGGCGAAGGCGATAACCTGCCCGGCCTCATTATAGATATTTACGATAAATGTGCAGTAGTACAATGCCATTCGTACGGAATGTATTTATCCATTGACTCTATCTATGAGTCACTTGAAACTGTTTATAAAGGAAAATTAAAAACCATTTACTGCAAGAGCGCCGCAACACTTTATAATGACCATAGCAAAGAGGGTGATCATTTTCTTAAAGGTGATCAGACTTCTGCAGAGGTAGTTGAAAATGGCCATAAATTTACAGTCAACTGGGTAGAAGGGCAGAAAACAGGTTTTTTTCTTGATCAGCGTGACAACAGAGCACTGATACAAAATCTCGCAAAGGGAAAAAGGATCTACAATGCTTTTTGTTATACAGGTGGGTTTTCCGTGTACGCATTGGCAGGAGGAGCCAGGCAGGTTATCAGCATTGATTCTTCTCAGAAGGCAATTGACCTTGTCGACCTCAATATTGAGACAAATAAATTCGATACTTCAGCACATATTTCTAAAAAATCAGACGTCATGGATTGGTTGAAGATCCAAAAAGATGAAAGTTTTGATTTGGCAGTTGTCGATCCTCCTGCGTATGCCAAAAATCATTCAGTCAGGCACAAAGCTTCGATGGCATACAGAAGATTGAATGCAGAAGCTATCCGCACTATTAAAAAAGGTGGCTTTATTATGACATTCAGTTGTAGCCAGGCCATTGACAATGCTGCTTTCCGGAGTATCATTTTTGCTGCCGGAATAGACGCCGGACGAAATATCCAGATCATTAAAAACTTATCCCAAGGCTCTGATCATCCGGTGAACTTGTATCATCCGGAAGGGGAATATTTGAAGGGGCTACTTTTGAGGGTAGAATAGGTATTTAATGATTAATTATAAATGATAAATTATTAATTACCGGAAGTAATGTTGAATGTTGAGTGTTGAATGTTGAATGTGATCAAAACAATTCTTTACATTTAACAATTGAAGCAATTCTGAATTGTAATTTATCTCCATATGAAGCGACCTGTTAACTTCTTAACCACCTAATCTTCTAACTTCCTGGTAAAATATTACAATCATTAATTATGCATAGACAAGCAATATCAATAATCGCTCCAACACTATAAAACGAAACCAAATAATAATTAACAATTAACAATTCTAGCGGATGCGTTCGAATATCTTCTTTTCTGCTCCGCCATTGTGCAACATCATCCGGCTTCCATCTACTGAAAATAGGGTAGTAGCGTCCTGATTTGTGATTCCATCCACGAGATGCAGTGTCTTTCCATCGGTATACCATGTTCCGCGATCCGGATTATCTTCTCTACTTTGTGCAGAAGTAGTCATGCCAGCGCTGGCTCCTGTCCAGGAGAGAGCGGTCCCGTCTCCATTGAGCTGGATGAAATAATCAGTTGAAAATGACATATAAGTATCACCGCTGCCCGAACTCAAGGTTTCATTATTTCTCCATGTGCCTATTAGTTCAGGGTTTCGCGCTTTGCCGGAATTATTGGATGCATTTGAATTTGTTGAAGTTGAACTCTTGCCATCACGTTTCATCACCAAAGTCAGTACCTGATTATTTAATTCTGGGAGTGAAAAAGCAAGTGAAAACTGATCTCCATTGATCGATGCTTCGAATTCATATTCTTTGCCAACCTCTGTATCATGGATAATTCCCTTGCATGAATTACCTGTAATTGTGCCATCAAAAGTATCTGATTGGCCATTGATCACTAAGGTACCGTTGAGTTTATTTCCATTCACTTCAATATCTGCAGAGGATCGGATGCCGTTGCTGTTACCTGAAAATTTTCCCGCAAATGGAGAAACAGTTTCTTCCGTTTCCTCTTCCATTATTGAGGCATTTTGAGTCTCAGGAGAACCTGTCTTATTGGAATTGTCATTGGCACACATTGTGAAGAGTAGGAAAAGTAAGGATAGGAATTTCATATAAAAAAGATATCAGATGTCAAAGGTCAGATGTCAGAAAAGTTAGAGATATAAATAGCTAATGGCTAATAGCTTCTTTGTGTAGACGATTATACTTACTTTCATAAATATTATTTAATTTTTAAATAATTAACTCTAAATTATAAGATTGATAAATTTCAACGACAAACATCAAAAATCAAACTTCAAAAATTACCGATTACCAATTACATATTTTAAAATCATATAGGGCAGTTTCATCTTCGCTTTCATTCAGCATTTAACCTTCAACATTCAACATTTCACTAGTGTCCTCCGAATCCAATCTTTTTCCTGGTAAATACGAGGTCCTCAGTTTTTAATTGTAAAAATGAAACATCTTCGATCGATATAATATTAACTTTCTTTTTAGTATCCGTAGAGATGGCTTCTTTTACCATACGTAGATTGTGCTTTTTATAAATCTCGTCAACTATGAGCCTTATAGTTCGGGCATTGCCGAAATATTTATCACGGTATTGGTAAATGAATTCTATATATGTAAAAAGATGGCTGGCAGCTTTTTCAGATATTCTGAAATTTGAATCCGAAAGCATCTTTTTGGCTATTTGCATCAGTTCAGCCGGATCATAGTCGTAAAACTTCATGGTCTTGTCAAATCTTGAAGAAAGACCAGGATTAGATTTTATAAACACATCCATATTATCAGGATAGCCGGCGGCAAATACAAAAAATTTGCCTCTATCATCTTCCATTCTTTTCAATAATACCTGAATAGCTTCATTACCAAAGTCATTGAAAGAAGCTCCTCCAAGGGCATATGCCTCATCAATAAATAAAACTCCACCAATAGCTTCGTCTATTTTTTCTGTTGTCTTGATAGCAGTTTGACCTACAAAACCTGCTATCATACCTTGTCTGTCCGTTTCCACTAAATGGCCTCTTTCAAGTATGCTGAGGGCTTTGAATAACTTGGCTAAGATCCTGGCTACAGTAGTTTTGCCCGTACCCGGATTTCCTATGAGCATCGTGTGGAAGAAATATTTCTGTAGCAGGTTTTCTCCCTGACTGCGTTTGAATCTGACTATTTCAATGATCTCATTGATGTCTTTTTTGATTTCGGCCATGCCAATTAATGAACCTAGTTCTGCACGGGCTTCCGTTAGCAATATTTCATCGATAGGAATATTTGGAAGAGCAGGGGTTATTATGTGTTTGATCTTGATGACATCATTTTCATGGATAACGCTCAGTTGATCTTCATTTAGTTTTTCAGGATTATTTTTTGACATAACCCGGATACCAAGATTGATCTTGGCTTTTTCTACCAGATCATAAACGAAACGTGCATTGCCGAATGTTTTATCTTTTTTTCTGAATGCATCAAGGATCAATTCATCCAGTAACATTTTTGATTTTACAGTAAATCTGACTCTTAGTTCCTGGGCAACAAAATCAGCGATCTCACTTAATTCTTGAGGCAGATAATCAGGAAAATCATAGTACATTTTAAATCTGCTGTTCAACCCAGGATTAGAATTGAGGAAGTGTTTCATTTCTTTGGGATAACCTGCTACTATGACGGCAAAATCACAATTTGGGTTAGACATTTCCTTTACAAGGATCTCAATGACCTCCCGGCCAAAATCTTTAGAATCATCATTGGTCCGGGCCAGGGAATAAGCTTCATCGATAAATAAGACACCCCCTTTGGCTTGTTCAAGGGCGATCTTAACTTTGGGTGCTGTCTGCCCAATATATTCACCTACAAGGTCTACACGGTCTACTTCATGGACATGCCCTTTTGATAACAAGCCCATTTTTTTGTATAATTTTCCGATATATCCTGCTATTGTGGTCTTGCCTGTACCCGGATTGCCGATGAAAACCGAATGGATGTTTAGTTTAGCACTGCTTTCCAGCCCCTTGTGTTTTCTTATTTCTAAAAAATTAAGATAGGCCGCATGTTGGCGGATCGCTTGTTTGATCTGATACAGACCAATATAGCTATCGATCTTGGTCATTATTTTTTCAAAGGTTTCCTCTTCGACATCCACTTCTTTAAATTCAAATGGAATGAGTGGATCATTCAGGTATACAGCCGGAAAACCTTCAATAAAATATTCGTCAACAGTAAAAGGAACGATGGCGAGTAACCGGTCCATGAAAACAACCTCATAGGTGTATTTGCCATGCTTCCAGTTTCCTTTAACATTGGTACCCCATCCGGCTGTAATATTAATAGATGTATCTTCTTTTTTTACATTGATAAGTCGGACGATCTGTCCTTTTAATTCCCTGCTGCTGTTATATATCCGGACGAATACTTCACATTGCCAGTATTTGAATAATATATTGTCAAATAATAATTCAAGATATATTAATTGTGTCTCAGAACCTGAAAATTCGGTATAATAAGTCCGTTCATCTTCAGGTACATCGCCATATGGGCCTTCATAAAGCCTTACTGATTTCAGAGTAAAGTAAGGATTTTCATCATCTGAAATGGGCATTTCTGCATCTACTACATAAAAATATTTGGTTCCTTCTTTTTCGCCGTTTATATATACTTCCCAGCTATAGTTACCTTGTTTCCAGAAATGCCCTTCCTGTTTACTGCCCCAACCTTCTCTCAGATAAACTATTGAATCGTATTTGTAAATAGTTCGGTCAAAATGCAATGAACAAATTTCCTGACGTTGATTGTTTTCCAGAGATTGGTAGCATTTTAAATCGATCTTGGCAGCCCAGTCTTCTTCATCATACAATTTATTGATAAATGACAGTTCTGCATAAATATAACTTACTTCGTATTTATCAAATACTTGTCTGTATTTTTTTTGATTATCTATGAGCCATTCAGTCGAAGCATAACATTTTAATTCCTTGAATTTGTACTTCTTCTTTAACTGCGGCATTTCAATTTGGGACATAAGACATTCTATTTTGTCGGCAGTATTAGTATTGC
>JAYUWT010000612.1:0-2587 GCA_043753405.1 Saprospiraceae bacterium
TGGAAAAAAACTTGTCAGAGCAATACCACAAAGAATCATTATTGGGATTGTGCCATGCGCAATAGGGGGCAGTAGTGTAGAACAGTGGCTACATGACTCTACATATAGAAATGTACCATTGTATTCTAATTTTAAAAGTAAAATGGAAGAAGCTAAAAAATCAGGTACCATTAAGGGAATACTTTGGCATCAGGGAGAAAGCAATTCCGGTGTAAAATCTTATCCATTATTTAAATCAAGATTAAGACAGTGTATAGAAATGATGCGGAAGGATACAGGAGATGAAGCATTGCCATTCTTTGCAGGTCTTTTGGGAAGCTTCCTAAAAATGAATGAATTTCCCATGTCACAATCAGTAAATAAAGATTTGCGAGCCCTGTCGTCGGAACTAAAAAACATGTACATTATAGAGACTATGGACCTCAAACCAAAGTCAGATACTATTCATTTTGACAGTCCCTCACAGAGGACTCTTGGCAAGAGATTTGCAAAATCTGTATTGGAGTCAATTTATTGAGTCCGTATATCTTATTACTTTTACTACATGAATAAAAAAATCCTGATTATCACCGGTGATGCCGGGGAGAGTTTTGAAGTATTGTATGCCAAACAACGATTTATTGAGGCAGGATTTGCTCCTGTGATAGCAGCTACATCCGCCAGGCCACTGCATCTCGTGATACATGATTTTGAACCTGGATGGGATACTTATGTAGAACGCGAAAAAGGATATTATGTGGTAGCTGATATCGGGTTTGATGATGTAAAAGAATCAGAATATCATGCAATACTGTGCATCGGTGGTCGTGCACCCGAGTATCTACGCAATGATGCACGGGTGATCAAACTGGTGCAGGATTTTTACAAAGCCGGAAAGTTCGTATTGGCTATTTGCCATGGAGTACAAATCTTAGTCACTGCCGGCTTGGTAGCTAATAAAAACATTACCTGCTACGAACATGTCAAATTTGAAGTCATCTCATGTGGTGGTAACTATATAGGTACCAAACAAGCTGTGCAAGATGGTAAAATCATTACCGGTCAGACTTGGGAGTCACATCCAGCGTTTTACCAGTTAGTAATGAAGGCATTGTAGATTTATTGCACTACCAGTTTTAATCCCTTTATAGATTGGCCATCGCTAGTTGATATAAAATAATTGCCAGGAGATAAGCTACTGAGATGGATGGGTATTTTATGCCGTCCTGGGCTCAGTTTGTAATTATATTTATATAAAATTTTTCCATGAACATCCAGCAGGTCAACCTTTAAGCCTGTCTCAGCTTCAGTAGTTACATCCAATAGAGAACTACTTGTTGCGGGATTAGGATACAGTTGTATTTCAAATTTTGAAGATGGAGTAAAAGCGTTGCTCATCACAATATTGGATACCAGACTTTGTATCTCAGCTATATTAGTTAGTCTGACATTATCAAAATACATGGTAGTAGCAGAAGTGCTGCTGTTTTGTATGATTATTCGTTTTATAAGGGCCGGATTGCCTAATTGGTTAAGAGAGATCACCACTTCTACCCATCTTTTTCTGGCAGGTTTTGTGGTAATGGCTGTGCTATTTCCGCTTCCATCTTGAGACTGGGTAAATATTCGGATAGAGGTATTTCCATTATTATATACCCAAAATCTCAATTGAGTAGTGGATGTAGTGCTTGCTACTGTATTTTTGCTGAAAGCTAATACCCCATTGGCTCCATAATCAGCTCGTATAGATTTTATCCCAGTTTGTACCGGGCTTGCATTGTTCAGATTTATGGTGGATGCTCCGGATACATTGGTCCATTCGCTATTTAAGCTTTCATCATATATTATTTTAGTAACCAAAGAAATACATGCAGATGTAGTTCCTATAGCAGTATTGCTTGCATTGGATGTATTGCCGGCAGCATCTTTGGCTTTTACATAAAAGGTATAGGAAGTGTTACAACTGAGATTTGTAACAATATATGTAGTAGCCACAACAGCATTATTTATTATCAAACCATTTTGATAAAGTTCGTATCCTGTGACTTCAATATTATCTGTAGAGGGAGACCATGAAAGTGAGATTGAACCTGAGTTTGAATTAGTTACTAATAAATTTAATGGTGTGGTCGGCTTAGTAGTATCGTTTACTACTATAGGTAAGGGCATGATACGTGCAAGCAACATTATATATCCTGCCTGTGAATATATAGCTGGCTCAGTTATTTCCCATGATGTCTCTGATACATTGTTCCAATCTTTGTATGCTTTTTGTGGTGGCTGATTAGCAATATTAGCGGCAGTGCCACTGTAGCTTGTATTTGGTCCTCCGGGTACATATGCCGGTGCAGGCCCATTTAGAGATGTCAATGCATTGTCCCAAATGCTTCCATCGGCAAACCAGGTATGATAAATTTCATTTGCAGATTTTTCGGCTCCATAAGCTCCCATATTTGAAAGCATGACCATTCCTAAAGGATTGACTCCATGCATCCAATGGAGATATTGCTCAGCGACTTCTTTATATAAAGGATGATTGGTGCCATTAAGATTGAAAGTCACAAAATCTAAATTTTGACTTCCCGCATTAGTATGTACTAAATTATGC
>JAYUWT010000613.1:0-2587 GCA_043753405.1 Saprospiraceae bacterium
GACATCTGACCTCTGACCTCTGACTTCAATACTTTATCCGTGGATCGGTCATTACATACATGATATCAACAATGATATTGATAATAACAAACATGATGCAGGTAAAGATTACCGCTCCAAGCACCACAGGAATATCAAATTCCAGTAATGCTTTAACTGTAACAGCACCAAGTCCTCTGAAATTGAATACATTTTCAACAAAAAAAGCTCCTGCTATCAATGAGGCAAACCACCCTGATATCCCGGTGATGATCGGATTCAATGCATTCTTCAAAACATGGAAATAGGTCACAGTGCGTTCACTTAAGCCTTTGGCTCTAGCAGTCCGTACATAAGGCATGGTCATATTGTCCAACATAGCTGACCTCGTTAATTGCGTTACAATAGAGACAGGCCTCAGGCCAAGGGCTAAAACAGGCAGGATTAAGTTTTTCAATATAATTACTTTATCTCCATTATCATTTAACTCAAACAAAGAGCCGGTAAGATTTAATCCGGTGACAGGGCCCAGTAAAAACGCAAAAATAATTGCGAAAAAGATAGCTGTTGCATAGCTGGGCAATGAATACCCTATTGTAGAAAGTAATAAAGCTACCTGTTCTATCCAACTTCCTTGTTTCACGGCTGATAATATGCCCAGTGAAATACCCACTACAGTCGCAAATAAGATGGATAATAAAGCTAAGATCAATGTTACAGGAATAGCTTCCAATAGAATAGATGCGACCGGCCTTCCACTTTGGTAGGATTCCCTGAGGTAGGGCCATTTAATTATTATAATTTTTTCTCCCAGTGTTAATAGTTTCACATAGGTGTAAGAGCTTATTGCAACGCTATTTTTATCAATGATATTGACAGGTGACAGATCACGAAGATAGAATAATAATTGTCGCGAGAGTGGTTGATCCAATCCCATTGCTTTTCGTTTATTTTCGACCGTCTTTGCATCAGAAAGTTGTCCGAAACTGAGTCTGGCAGGATCGACAGGTGATAAATATATGACACTTGAAATGGTACAAACTACTGTTACAATAATTAAAAAGCCATAAGCCAACTTTTTTATAATATATTGCCACATAGTAGTTACATCAGTTGTTCATATAAAAATACAACAAGATACCGCATCCCAATACTATTCTATATACACCAAAAGGAACAAAGTCATTTTTCTGAATATACTTCATAAACAGGGCGATCACAAGATAAGCCACAATAAAAGATGCAATAAATCCAAATCCCAGGAGTGCAAACTGATGATTATTAAATCCTAAAGCGTGTTTGATCATAAAATAAGCGCTTGCTGCGGCCAGGGTTGGAATAGCAAGGTAAAAAGAGAATTCTGCTGCAGCCACCCTATTCATACCAAATGCCATTCCACCAATGATGCTGCTTGCAGATCTTGAGACACCGGGTACCATTGCAAGGCACTGTACAATGCCTATTCCAAATGCTTTTTTGTAGGAAAGCTCCTGGATAGTACCAATGGTTGGCTTATTCAATTGTTTTTCAACAAATAATAAGATGATGCCCCCTATGATTAAACTTACTGCAACCACGATTGAATTTAATAATCGTTCCTCAATAAAATCTTTAAACAAAAAGCCAAGGATCAAGGCAGGTATTACTCCAATAATAGTTTTGATCCAGATATCTATTGTATTTTTTTTCAATTTTTTTGTTTCTCCATCTATGATCCATAATTTTCTCCAAAAGTATACTAATACAGAACCAATAGCTCCTACCTGGATAAACATATCAAAGGTTTGGGAAAAATCTTCATCTGCAAAATTTGCAAATTCATTGACCAGAATGAGATGGCCGGTACTTGAAACCGGCAAAAACTCTGTCAGTCCTTCAACAATACTAAGGATAAGGGCAATCAACCAATCACTCATGCAGCTACATTTATTAAGAAATTAAGCTGAAACCTGCTTTTTGGTAATAAAAATAGCATAGATCTCGATCGCTATTCCTGCCAGGATCAGAAAAGGTGCTAATGTGATCCTCCTGAAACTATAAATGATATTGGGATCCCATGTGTTAGGGTCAGGCATGGAACCTCCCGACATGAGGATAAATCCAAGTAACATCACGCCCATTCCTATGAACATCCATTTATAATTATCCTTTCCAAAGACTAATTCTGCAGGTGGAGTAGCCTTGACTGTACCTTTAGCTTCCGGTGATGTGGCAACGGTGCTTACTTTAGATGCAGTAGGCCTTAATGTTTGTGGTGTGTTAGATCCACCTTTTTTCTTTTGACTCATTTGATCTTATTGAAGTTTCAAAGGTAAAATTACTAATTCATATATCAAAACATGTCGTCCTTTCTTAGACGAATATATCGGTTTACAATAAAATAAGTTGATATAACAGTTATAAGTATTCCACCAATTATTAAACTCCCAAAAAGTATTCCCACTGCCTGCCAATCAATAATGTACTTAATATCAGGAATGTAAGTGACCATCGCGTATATGATAACTAATAACATAATGACTGCGAGAGCTGCACTCAGCAGGCCACACAATATACCTTTCCCTAAAAAAGGTTTTTGTATAAATCCTTTGGAAGCACCAACTAATTG
>JAYUWT010000614.1:0-6469 GCA_043753405.1 Saprospiraceae bacterium
ATAACAATATATGGTTGTTTTCTTATCTCTTACGCGGAATAAAGGTGTATCCAGGATATGTAAATGTCCATTGCGGACCAGGTCAGGGAAGAATTGGAGGAAAAAAGTCAATAACAATAATCGTATATGCATGCCATCGACATCCGCATCTGTTGAAATCACTACCTTGTTATATCTCAGATCATCTATACTGTCCTCTATATTCAATGCATGCTGTAATAAATTAAATTCTTCATTTTGATAAACGATCTTTTTGGTCATGCCAAAACAATTGAGTGGTTTTCCCCTCAAGCTAAAGACAGCCTGGATCTGTGGATCTCTCGCTTTGGTGATCGAACCACTTGCGGAATCTCCTTCTGTTATAAATAAAGTTGTGTTGTTTTTATGATCAGGATCCCCATTTTTATCATTATAGTGGATACGGCAATCCCGCAATTTTTTGTTATGTACATTAGCCTTTTTAGCTTTTTTGTTAACTTCTTTTTTGATATCGGCGATCTCTTTTCGTTCCCGTTCCGAACGCAGGATTTTCTTTTGAAGCAAAGCAGCCACTTCCAGATTGCGATGAAGGTAATTGTCAAGTTCACGCGACAAAAATTCCATTATAAATGAACGGATGGAAGGTGCATCAGGACCCATTAAAGTCGATCCAAGTTTAGTCTTGGTCTGAGATTCAAAGATCGGATCTTCCACTCTAATACTTATGGCCGCTATTACTGACGTCCTTATATCTTTCGCATCATATTCCTTTTTAAAATAATCCCGTACCACTTTGACCATTCCTTCTCTGAAAGAATTCAGATGAGATCCACCCTGAGTAGTATTTTGTCCATTCACAAATGAATAATATTGCTCCCCATAATGATGACCATGGGTAATAACCAGTTCAATATCCTCACCCTTGAGATGAATGGGGGGATAGATCAAATCTTCCTGAATGGTCCTGTTTTCGATCATATCGGCAAGGCCATTTTTTGAAACAAAGGTCTTTCCGTTAAAATTTAATTTTAAACCACTATTCAGATAAGCATAATTCCATAACATTGTCTCCACTATATCATCCTGAAAATGAAAGTTTTTGAATATATCGCCATCAGGTATGAACTCAATTAATGTGCCGTTTTTTTCATCGCTTTTACTTAAAGGAAATTCGTGCGTCAACTCTCCCCGTGTAAATTCAGCCCTTTTAGACTGACCATCCCGGAAAGAATGCACCATAAAGTCAATGCTCAGAGCATTCACAGCCTTAGTACCTACGCCATTTAATCCAACTGATTTCTTAAATGCCTTAGAATCGTATTTACCTCCGGTATTGATCTGGGCGACACAATCGATCACCTTACCCAAGGGGATACCTCTGCCAAAATCCCTAACCATTACTTTATCCCGGTTAATCTTAATAACGATCTCCTTGCCATGTCCCATGAAATATTCATCCATGGCATTGTCTATGATCTCCTTTATTAATATATAAATACCATCATCTGCGGACTGCCCATCTCCAAGTTTACCGATGTACATTCCCGGGCGCATTCGTATATGCTCCCTCCAATCTAATGTCCTGATGTTATCCTCTACATATTGTAAAGTGTTGTTTTCCATGTCACAAAAATAACTTTATTTTTATAAATTAAAATATTATAACATGTGAACCGTAGACTTTCTTTTCAAATTGTATAATTTTGACCATCATGATTACTTAATGGACCTCATAAAACAAACTATAATAAACCATGCACTTAGCCTTGGTTTTAGCTCAGTGGGCTTTTCCAAAGCTGAACTTATGGAAGAAGAATCCACGAGGCTCAGGCACTGGCTCGATGAGGGCTATCAGGGCAAAATGGATTATATGAACAACTATTTTGATCTACGCACTGACCCGGGCTTACTCCACACAGGAACCAAAACCATCATCAGCCTTACTTTCAATTACTACAATCCGATTAGAGAATATGAAATGGATCAACCAAAGATCGCAATGTACGCGCTGGGACAGGATTATCATAAGGTCCTTAAAGGCAAACTTAAAGAGTTGGGCAACATACTGAAGACACACATCGACCCCAAACTTAATGTCAGGTTTTTTACTGATTCAGCCCCGATCCTTGAAAGAGACTGGGCAAAAAGGAGCGGGCTTGGATGGATCGGTAAAAACACCTTGCTGATCCATCCAAGGAGGGGATCATATTTCTTTCTTGCAGAATTACTCATCAACCTGGAGATAGAAGCAGATGGCCCTATCAATGATCATTGTGGCACTTGTACCCGTTGCATTGAAGCCTGCCCCACTGAAGCGATAGCTGAAGAAGGTTATATGATGGACGGATCTAAATGCATCTCCTACCTTACAATCGAATTAAAAGATGAAGATATAGATCCTCAATTCAAAGATAAAATGGAAGGCTGGGCATTTGGATGCGATATATGCCAGCAGGTATGTCCCTGGAACAGATTTTCTACTCCTCATGATGAAGCATTGCTTGAGCCAAATGAAACATTGTTAAATCTAAGCAAGGAAGATTGGATGGCAATGACTCAGGAAGTATTTGATGAGCAATTCAAAAGTTCACCGATCAAAAGAACAGGTCTGAAAGGGATGAAGAGAAATGTGGGTTTTTTATCCGGGAAATAGGGTCAGCAATATTTAGATACTCATCGCTCTGACACCAATTTCACTTTCAAATCTTAATAGTTCTCTTTGTCGTAGTAAATCATTCGGCTTACAGACAAATGTTTCAAGATGCTCTTCATGTGCTATGGTCAATCCTTCCAGGCTTTGGATTTTATTATTGTTTATATATATTTCTTTCAGATTTGTAAGATAACTCAAGGGAAGAAGTGATTCTATTTCATTATTCTGAACGTACAATTTTTTTAGATTCAGCAAATTTTCAATGCCCTCCAGACTTTTGAGCTTATTATTTAAAACAAAAAGACTATTTAAGTTAGGATAATGTTTTAATAAGTGTAATGAAGAAATCTTGTGATGTGTCACAATCAAAATTTTAAGGTCAGGAATAATGCTTAAGCCCGATAAATTGTCCAATTCAAAAGACATGTTGGGAAAGGGAGCACCAGGACCTACCAATCTTAAAATGGTTGTTGCCTTTAACCCGGCAAGTTCATCATCAGATGGTGTTTCATTATGAAGAAAAAATACTTCTGCAAAGGCTTTCTTCCATTGATCTTCTAATTCATCCCAGGTCAAAATGCTCTTCATAAATCCTTAATCATACTTTATTATCCCGGTGGTGGGTAAAATCCAAAAGCCGATATGTAAAAATTCAAAGATAAAAATGGAGGCATATTGGTATGGGGCAGGTTACTTCCGGTATTTCCAATAGAAGCATTATTCATGCTAACAACGGGCCCTGAGGAAGTATACTCTTTATCTAAAGCTCCCGTATTGGCAAGTAATTTATCGGTTGGTACAGGAGTATCACCTGCATTAGAAGCTGCGCGCAAAGCATGATTATGAGCCGGGAGATTATTTACAGTTAATTGAATTTGTTCTGACCCATCTAATTCTCCCAAGGTCCTTGGGCTCAAACCGGGTCCCTGTCCTTGTCCTATAGGCATTCTGCCTCTCAGGTCCGGCATGCCAAAAGTATTTTGACCGTCCCCACCATAAGTAGTTCCTATCAGTGTAAATAAAACATCATTTTCAGAAATACTGAGCAATTGACCTTGACATGGATAGAATCCCGATGGAGCATAATTAAAAGCAGCAATAAAGATTTCCCCTACATATGGTTGCTGTGGCATAATTTTTTATTTTTATTCTATTAAACGAATTGATTATTAATTTTGGATTCAATTGTGATCTTGTTATTTGCAGTGACGTAAACTATTGCAATCTCCCGTTTTGACATTGTTTGATTTTCTGTACTACCTGGTTTGGATAAAATAGACAATAAATTTATTTTTCCAACAGCTTTGGAAAGTTCAAATAAGACCTCTAATTCATATTTATTGATGGTAGCAATTTTACTTTGATCATTTTTATTGAAAAAAGTGATCATCATGTCATTCGCGGCCTTTCTTTGTGATCCCCAATAGATCAGGATAGGTTGTGCCAAAATATTTTCTGAAAATAATATCTGATTGCCCAATCTCGGGAAATGTCCTTTGCACATCACAGGCAGTAATCTTTCGTCTATTTGTGAATCTATAAAATTGCGACGCCCTTCATTCAACCGGACAAACCGCTTCCACATTGTTTCCAGGTTAGTTTCCGGATCAATACATGAAACAATTTCAGGCACAGATACCAAAGTTAAAACAGCAGCAGAAATGCCTAAATTACTGATAAAATTTCTTCTGCTTTTGATCAAAGTATTCATAAATTAAATCTTAATAAGTTTAAAATTATGTATTTCACCATTGTTTTTTATCTGTAAAATATATGCTCCGGCAGGATAAGCAGTAAGGTCTAATGAACTATCTCCATTTCCTGAAACACCTGAATAAATTCTGCGGCCGTCTATATTAAAAACATCCAAAATATAATTAGCTGAATTATCATGAATAGTATAAAAAAATAACCCCTTCCCAAATGAATTTTTTAAACTGAAATTAGCAAGTGAATTGAATTCAACATTAATTATTTTTGAGTAAAGAAAATTGTTGTTCTGGTCTATTTGTCTAAGCCTGTAATAAGATCTGATTTTTAAAGGATTTTGATCAATAAAAGAATATTGATGGATATTTGTAATACTTAGATCGCTGTTTACAAACCCAATTTTGTTCCACTGCTTTGCATCCTGGCTTCTCTGCACTTCAAATCCTTTATTATTTAATTCTGTTGCTGTTAACCAATTCAACCTGATGACCTCCCTATCCCGCTGAGCATAGAAATCAATAAAAGTAACAGGAAGGGTAGTATTATCATTGAGCACTACAGGTTCAGTACCAGTACAAACACCATGAACTGCAGTCCAGTTACATTCTGGACTATCAGCCAAGGGAGGTGTTGCAAAAGCACAGGTACTGGAAAAATAGGGTTGTCCATCAAAGTCGATCAGCCATAAATTGTCAGGCGCACCTAACCAATAAACATTGATAGTGACACCCGCATTGGCAGCCACTAAACCTGAGCCCTGATAGGCAGGTTTCCCATTGACATTTTGCACAAATGTTAATGTAAAAGTCCCTTCAACACATGCACCTGAAATATATATTTGTGCAAATGAAGAAAAAACAAATGCGTAAAAAAGCAGAATAGTAAAGATGTATTTCAAATTTAAAGTTTTTAGTACTATCAAATGTAGTTCAAATATAGTTGATAATCCAAGCTACTTCAAAAAAATCGGCATATCCAGTGAAAAATGCAGGTTTTATTTTAAAACAGTCTAATACTTTTGGGAAAACTAAATACTAATACCATAAGGAGAAAGTCAGAATATATAACTTTCAGAACATTATTTATTTCGGTTATCAATAAATAAAATTGGCTTTCGCATATCTGGCCGATTGCGAAGATGGTTAATGAAAGCAGCTTCCCTTATTTGAAAATCAGGTGTAACACGGATTTGCGCAACACACATTTCTTTCAACTTTTTCAAAATTATTTCTTTATCACCTTTTATTGCGATCAAAACATTGATCTGGTCTTCATCAAAATCATTAAGTACTGCTTCAATGATATAAGTTTCCACCTCAGGCATGTGATCTAAAATATGCTGTATGGAGGAAGGGTAAACAGATGTGCCTTTAAATTTTATAAGTTGATCTTTCCGGCCAATAATGGGGCTCAATCTCACTGAAGTTCTTCCGCAAGGACATTGGGCCGTATTTTTCCTGACCATATCCCCCGTTCTGAATCGAATAAGAGGCATGCCTTCGACTCCCAGGGTAGTGATCACTAATTCTCCGATCTCACCATCCTGTAATAAATATCCTTTTTCATCAATGATCTCCGTATAGATCAATTCATTCAACTGATGGCCTCCCAATCCATATTCACATTCTGTGAAAGCTGTCGCCATCTCAGTAGAGGCGTAAGTGGAGTAGAGCTGAACATCCCAATGACCACGAAGAAACTGACCCACTTTGTTTAATTCAAAATTAATATCCCTTATGGGTTCACCGATGCATATTATCTTCCTTACAGAAGTCCCCTTAATTGAAATATTATTGTCAAGAGCAAATTCTATTAATTTGACGATAAAACTGGGAACGCCGATCAGCACGGTAGGAGACATCTGTTGCATAGTGTCCCACTGCAATTGCGGGGCCCCTACACCTACACGGATAGTGCCGGCACCTATCAACCTGCAACCAAAATAATATGCCAAACCGGCCATAAACCTTCTATCCAAAGTAGTTGTGATCTGAACCACGTCTTCAGAAGTGACTCCGGCGACAGTTAAACCCCTGGCTTCATTGTAAGCAAGGCGGTCAAGATCTTGCTCTGATAATAACAATTCAACCGGACTCCCTAATGTTCCACTGGTGGTCACGTATTCGG
>JAYUWT010000615.1:0-2585 GCA_043753405.1 Saprospiraceae bacterium
CTGTAATGGCATTAAAATTTTCTGCGGAAGGAATAGGGATCGATAACTCTTTAACTTTCTGTAAAATACCAGTGGCAATCGGATGTTCTGATTTTTGCTCTAATGCAGAAGCAAGTCGCAGGATTTCATTTTCAGTCAGACCGCTTTGTAATGAAACAATTTTAGAAACTTCAAATTTTCCAACCGTCAGTGTACCTGTCTTATCGAAAACGATTGTTGTTATTTTCCTGGAATTTTCAAACGCGGTTCTGTTCTTTATCAGTAACCCATTCTTTGCTGAAATAGCGGTTGATTTTGCAACCACCAAAGGTACGGCCAACCCTAACGCATGAGGGCAGGATATTACAATTACAGTTACCATTCGTTCCATTGCGAACGAGAGGGTTTGACCAGTTAAAAACCAATAGAAAAAAGTAAGAACTCCAGCCACAATTGCAATAATCGTCAACCATTTAGCAGCTTTGTCGGCGAGCAATTGTGTTTTGGATTTTGATTTTTGGGCATCCTGCACGAGCTTGATCACCTGGGCCAGGTATGAATCTTTGGCTCCATGCAAAACGGAAATCTTAATGGCACCATTTCCATTGATAGCTCCGGCGATTACTTTATCGCCTATCTTTTTCTCTACAGGTTTAGACTCACCTGTGAGCATACTTTCATTTAGATAACTTTCACCTTCTGTAATAGTACCATCTGCTGCTACTTTCTCACCTGGTTTGATCAGCACAATATCATTCTCTTTCAGCGTAGCAGTCTTTACATCTGTTACAGTCTCACCATTTACTAAATGGGCATCATCCGGCATTAATTGAACTAATAATTCCAACTCTCTTGAGGCACCGGAAACTGATTTCATTTCAATATAATGCCCGATCAACATGATGAGAATCAGAGTGCTCAATTCCCAAAAGAAATCCATGCCCACCAAACCAAAGACTGTTGCAACACTGTAGACATAAGCTACTGTGATGGCAAAACCGATCAGGGTCATCATTCCCGGATTCTTCACCCTCAATTCTCCGACCAAACCTTTCACAAATGGCCAGCCGCCATAGAAATAAACAACTGAAGACAATGCCAACAGTACATATTTTGAGCCCGGAAATGAGATTCTGAAATTCAACCATTGCTGTATCATTTCTGATAACAGCATGATCGGAATGGTTAATATCAACACTACTATAAATCTTTGGCGAAAATCTGCTATCATTCCCGAATGATTTACTGCACCATGAGCGCCCCCTGATACAGGTTCCAGATTCATACCACATATTGGACATTTGCCTGGCCCATCCCGCAGAATATGTGGATGCATAGGGCAGGTATATTTCTGAAGTTCGTGTTGAAGGAGATGTGCTTTAGGACTTTCAGCAGATTCCTTTGTCTGTAGGTGAGATATATTTTCTAATTTATCAGTTTTAACCAATGTCATTCCACATTTTGGGCAATCACCAGGTTTATCCTGAATGATTTCAGGGTGCATAGGACAAGTATAGATTGTTCCTGATGATTGACTTGAATTGGTATGCTGATGATCCATAATTATTTTATACTACTTGTGAAAGCACATTATACGGTTGTGGCTGTGGCTTAATTTCTAATGACCATTCCATTTGGCTTACCTCCAACCGTAATGTCCTGCAGTTTTGTGTGATTAACCACATCAATAACGGAGACATTATTAGCACCCTGATTGGAAACATAAGCTCTTGTTCCATCATCAGAGAAAACAATAGCATGCGCGTTACTGCCTGTAGAAATATGGCCAACAGGGGTCCACACCCCACCTGTGTTTTCAAAATATACAATCTTCCCATTGGTGGCATCGCTTACCCATACTTCATTATGATGAGTACTGTAGGATACATAACCAGGCATAAATCCGAGGTTAAAAGTTGAAGTGACATTTGCATTTGCAACGTCTATTTCAGTAACTGTCAAGTCCGCTTCATTGTCTACGTACATTTTGCCATTCGGAGCTGGCCAGGCGCCAACCGGATCTGTTCCCACAGGGATCGTAGCCATAATCGCCTTTGTTGCCGGATCAATCATGGTTACAGTAGCATCCATTGTATTAGCTGCAAAAGCCATCGAACCATCAAATGAAAATGTTAACTCAGATGGAGCCCGTCCAACATTAATTGTATTCTTCAATGAATAGTCGGATGTGTTATACACTAAAACCTTTCCTTGTGTTGTGTCAGCCTGAGGCACCCATAATTCTGTGCCGGAGGGATTAAAAGCAGCATTGTGTGGTAAATGAACTGTATTGAACTGATGATGAATATCACCGGTTACAGCATCCAAAATCATCACTTTGGCAGGGCTGTTGCCACCACCATGCCCACCATGTCCGCCGCTTAAATCCATGCCTGTAATTGCTACCGCAATAAATTCCTTATCAGGACTTAAAGAAATATGATGCGGAAAAGTGGCATTGTTCAAAGTCATTGTTCGCTTAACCGTATTCGATGCAAGCTCTATTACAGATAGATTGTTAGTTGCTCCATTGACTACATAAAGTGCCGGATAAGTAACATCTTCTCCTCATGTAAGGACGAAAATCCTTCACCAGGAGAAGATGT
>JAYUWT010000616.1:0-2583 GCA_043753405.1 Saprospiraceae bacterium
GGGCTACTATCGCGAAAAACGAATTGAGATAACTGTAGATTTTCACTCGTCAAATAGAACTCATGATATACCTTTAGAATATCCTTTACACCGATAAAAATCAGCAGGAATAATAAACCAAAGTTTCTTAGTCTTCGCATTTTTTGAGGAAACAGAAGCCAAATATAAACTGATTTTAATCACTTTAATTCTAAAAATTCACTAAAATATTCTTCTTATTGTAACTCCTATACTTACCAAAAGGCACCTTTTAAGTTAAAGAACTTAAGCGGATTTATAAATTTTTCAGTCTTTCGGCTGCGTCCAACGACCAATAACGCCTTCACACTTTACTTATTTACGAATCCATAATTTCAACTTATGATCGTGTAGGGATTGCTTAAGAGCATAACTATCCGGAATTTCCTTACCATCACTAAAATAAGTAACCAATCTGGTTCCGACGGGCATGGAATCCAAAGACAGTTTTACATAGGAAGTATATTTTGTGTACAAAATCTTGTTTTGTTCCAGATTCTGGAAATTTGCTCTATCCAGGAGTTTTCCAAATGAATTAAAAAAATAAAAGCTGGTAAATTCTGAAAAGGGGAGAAATACTATATTTGAATGAATCATCTTCACTGAGAAAAGATTGTGTTTTTTAATAATTTTATTAGCTACCTGCACCATTCTTTCATTTTCCTCTACTCCTGTATAAAAGCCCTTAGTACACGCACTACCAATAGTGCAAAATTTACCTGCGCCTGCTCCGATGTCCAATATTTGAGATTTCACATTTGAATTAAGCAATTTTGCTGCCGTTTTGGCTATTTCCACTGGAGTGAAATGAAGCGTTGATATTTTTCTTAAATCTATAGGATAAATTAGGTCAAAGTTATGATCCTCTATTCTAGCTTTATTTTTAAAATCAGAAAATTGCAACTCACTATTTAATTAAATGCAATTCCATTGGTTACAAATTATATCTATAGCTATACTGCCTAACTCCTCCTTATCCCCGGCATTCGTCCCGGAGTATATGGAGCACCTGCTTTTTCCAATTGCATTTCAATCTTTGATACTTCTTCGGTAATAGCATTTACTTCATTGATTACTTTATTCAGTTCACCATTGGTTTCGGTAAACGTTTTTTTCATGCTACCAGTAGGGCCGCTGGAAATATCCCAGAGACTACCGATGATACTAAATACTTTGCCATTAATACCTGGAACAGTTTCGAATTCTCTGGATGATAATGTTTGATCACCATTCATGAGTATACCTACTTTTCTGATCCTTTCCTCCAACGCCAAAGCTTCATTATTTACGGATAGCGGTAATTTAGGTGTTTGTAAAAATGCCGCTTTGATAAATCTAAGTTTGTTGGATAAATCACCCTGATATCGCTGGACCATAGAAGATAGTCTGCGCATCTCAGCTACATCTTTATTAAAGGCAAGTACCACATTCTGATCTTCTGCTTTGATGGTTGCATTATTCATAGGACTTGCTTTGATCGTGGTACTTGCATCCAGATCAGTATATGCACCATGCTGAAATTTGCTCAATGATACTTTATATTGACCCGGTAATACAGGGTATCCTTTTTCTGCACTGGCAAATACGGATACAGGACCTTCTCCACCGATACTCACATTACTTACCGGAGCTGAGCGCAAATCCCAGAAAAAAGAATTACCTCCTTTTTTAGCAGGCAATTTTAATCGTCGTACTATCTCACCATTTTCATCAGTAATGGTAGCAAGCACATAGGGTTCAGGTTCTGTATCTTCCATACGCAATGAATCTATGCTGGGATAATACACTGGCTCCCCTTTTTTAATTTTTTCTGTTTCTCTTGCTTTGCGCATTTCTTTTAATGTCTTTATATCTTCTTTTAGATTATATACAATAGTGGCACCCGGAGCAGGATTAGGAGTGGTAAAATGGCTCTCTCCCTGAAACCCTTTGTCCCGTACGCCCAGTGGAAACCATGGATTGTACATCACTGCTTCGTCAGCTGGGTATATATAAGCTGATTTGTCAAGGTTCTTTTTATCGAAATTTCGCAATGCTGCATAGTTTTCTAAAATCCAAAATCCTCGCCCAAATGTGGCTAATACTAAATCATTTTCTCTTCTTTGTATTTCCAGATCTCTAACGGCTATAGTAGGTAATCCATTTTTTATCTGGGTCCAGGTCTTTGTGCCATTTACCGAAACAAACAATCCAAATTCAGTACCTACGAACAATAGATTGGGATCTACATGATCTTCAGCTATAGTGTATAGTGATCCTCGCTGAGGGAGATTAGATGAAACTGAGGTCCATGTTTTGCCCAGATCGGTGGTTTTAAATAAATATGGTTTAAAGTCAGCCATTCGATGCTGATTGATGGCTACATAAGCTGTGTTTTTATCATGTAATGAAACTATAATTTGATTGATGTATGACATAGATGGAGCACCAGGTATTGCGCTTAGTTTGTTCCAAGATGTGCCACCATTAGTAGTGACATGAATGAGACCATCATCAGTACCCACCCATAGCATATTGGGATCTTGCTTAGACTCGGCAAGGGAAACTATATTACCGTAGATATCA
>JAYUWT010000617.1:0-6456 GCA_043753405.1 Saprospiraceae bacterium
AGTCCGATTATAAGGTCTCCATTGATTTCATCACCTCCAGTAACTATTGTGGTAGGTTTGTAAAGTTGATCACCTAAACCATGGATCTGATAGTCAAACTGAAGGTTTGATCCTGATTTACCTTCAATTGCAACAAATCTGTATCCTGCAGCCCAGCCCCAGTGCATCTCGGGAAATTTAGGTGCCAGTGCGTGATTGGCCGGCCAGGTAGTGGGGTCAGCATGATTATTCACACTATCAACACCGATGAAAAATGAGATAGAATCTAGGGTTTCTATGTGTAAATTGCCGAACAGAACATCAACTTCTTCCCCTTTAGAAACTAGAATATAGATATCCGGCAGGTAATGACTGTCCCCACCGTCATGATGCAAAGTGATGCGAGATATAAAATAATCTAATCTGGAAAATGTAAATTGATTGCCCAGGTTATTACCCGATATTTTATCTAAAGCAAAGTTTTCAGTACCAAGTAAATGATTTATTTTAAGGTAAATATCTTTTTGGGCGTAAGAACTACTTACACCAACTATTAATATGAAAAGAATTTTATATATGTTCTTCATGTGTTTTATTAATCTATTCTTCTTTATTTAATTGTTTCTACCGTCTTGCCACATGTCATCATCTGTGAGCCGTAATAAGGGTTCTTGACTGCATTTTCTTTACTTAGCCAATTTGCTCCTTTTCCATCATTTGCCATAGGACAATGTTGATAATACACAGGTGATTCAGGATCTGAGACTTTGATCAACTTATACATATTGGTTGAAAGTCTTTGGAAATGGTCTCTTTGCTTTTCAATGCTTTTAGCTGAAGAAATATTCTGAGCATCAGCCTGAAGATCTTTCATAGTTTTCATCCACACCATATGGACTTCTTCCGAAAGCTGATTCATTTCTACCTTATTGATAGCTGTAACGAGCTCTTTGGCATGGGCAGCGGCTTTTGTTTTATTGGTAGCAACCAGTGCATTTTTTACTTCAAAATAATGCCCGAATAATGCCTTCAGTCCTCCGTCAGTTGATTTTTGTTGAACTTTTTCAGCTACTTTTTCCTTGGGTTTCTCTTCCTTTTTCTCGGATTCCATTTCTGTGTGGTTCTTATGGACATCAGGATTTTCCGGTATAGAAGATTTCACTTTAGTAACCTCTTTATTAACCCTGTCGTATTGGCAACAGTCAGGAAGTGAGGCATAAACATCATCAGGAGCCAGGTATTCATCACTGTCAAAACCTGCCAAAGCTATTCTTTTTAAAATTTCGTTTCTGTTTGTTTTTTCAGAATCGTAAGTAAAAGTAGCCATCTGTGTTTCTTTATCCCAGTCAACTTTGGCTATTTTTTTAACATTTCCGGCTTTCTCTATGGTAGATTCACACATCTCGCAATTGCCATATATTTTGACTGACTCAGTTTTAGAGTTATTTAGTTGTGCATTGCATGCATTAAAGGATAGCAATAATGTTATTGCCATCAATAGATTTCCTATTGATTTCATTATAAGTTATTTAAAGTGGAAAAAAAGTTTGTTAAAGATAATGGTATACTTAATCGGACAGACCTGTGGCTGTTAAAATTAGATCAGGCTTATCTTAGGAGGTAGCCAGCTAGTGAGGAATCCTGCGGAAAGATGAATATCCGGGCTATAAAAGTTAAGTTTTAAAAAGTTAACTTTAGTAAGGCCAAGAGTAACTTCGTGTATTGAAGGAAGTGTAAATGGTGCAGAAAAATTAGGACACTTACATGTAGAATTATTGCATTTGCCATTGCAACCGGAGGTGCCGGAACAGCATCCTTTATTTTTTTCAGCACAACATGAATTGGATGATGCTTTTACTTTCTTTTTACTACAACAGGATTTAGCTCCTTCTTTTTCACTGACAGAACATGATTTTTCTTCAGTAATTTGTCCGGAACCACATGCGTAAATCACACCCGGTGATAATACCAGATATAATAAAAGTACAAGAATGTAGCAGTTTTTAGACATGTTTTGCAAAGATAGTCAATTCTATTTAAGTGTCAACAAGAATTAAAGGTTAAATAATGATGGAATAGGGCAATGCTTGACTGCATAAATACTATATGAGCAATGAAAAATTACCGTACTATACAATCACATCATTAACCACAACATGCTTTACAAGATATAGGAGGGGCTCTTTTTTGCTACCCCATTATATTTCTCTTAAATAATAATCCGGGAATTAATTATTTGCAGACAACCAGCTTTTAAACTCCTCTATCTCTTTTGTTTGGTCTGTTATTCCTTTTTTGGCCATTTGCTTCAGTTTATCATTCATACCATTCGTTATTTGGGCATTAAACATTTTTACTGCACTTTGATGGTGTGAGATCATCATCATGGCAAAATCCTTATCATTATTGCCGGTCATTTGCATGCCGTTCATGTCGGATTTCATCTCTGAATGCATTTTATGCAAAGTACCTTCGCCATGCTTCATACCGGAACTTTTGTAGTTTTTAATTATTCCACGAAGCATTCCAATTTCTTCCGTTTGTTGTGTGATGATATTTTGTGCAATGCCTTTCATTTTATCATCCGTGCCATTACTTAACTCAATGTTTGACATATCGACAGCACCCTGGTGGTGTTCTATCATCATATTGGCAAAGTCAATGTCAAAATCCCCGGTCATTTTCATACCTCCCATCTTATCCATCATGCTATTCATGGAGTTCATTAATCCATTATCCATTTTCGACATTTCGTCTCCATTCATTTTGTGATCCATAGTGTCATTATTCATGTCTGTCATTGTTGTGTGATCCATATTATTTGTTTCAGTAGTTGTTTTATCATTTTTACAACTTGCAAAAAAATACATAACGATGGCTAAGGCGATTAATAATTTGATTTTGATGTTCATGGTAATAGGTTATTTATGATTAAATTATTTAAAAGTTGTTTAATAAGTTATCGTAATACCTGCTCCCTGTTCCAATTAATGCATCTGGTTACTGAAGGTGGCTTACTTACCAAATATGAAACACAAAGTAATCGGAGTGTTTTTTTGGCATCATCCACTGCATCAAAAAAGTTTTTATTCTGTCTAACAGAAAAACCTTTTACTAATGTAAAGGTAGTTTGATTTAGATGAGCTGATTTACACAATTATAACTGGAAATTACACAATTATCTAAATAGTCTTGTATGATTGCTTTAATTTCGTAACACCTTGCATGATTTAATTAAAAATATTCAAGTGAAAATCCAACTACAGACTTAAAGAATTTTAGTTTAATCAGTAAACCACCTGAAATCACAGAATTCTTTACAATTTGTAAATGTAATTAATACTATGTTTATCACAAATATTGTGATAGATGTTATGCCCATCGCTTTAATTTATTCTAAACTACTTACAACAATTTCTATTACGGATAAAAATTGCTTTAAACAGTTTGATTAGTATTTGCCTTATTTTATACATTACTCATTAAGTTGTTTCTCTTTTCCATCCCTGATTGATTTCAATATGCATTCAGGAAAATCTCAAAGTAAGATGAAAATAAATATAACCTAACATGATTGATCACCTTAATATTGTAAATTATTGTTTTAAAAGTTTTTTGAAGCCTTTTTGTCCGTTTGCATTTTGATAAAGTAGAAAGTAAGATCCGCGACTTAAAAATTTCGCATCAATTATTTCAACATTTGCCGAAGACATACTCATTACTATTTTTCCGGCAAGATCAGTAATACTTACCTGCACAATTGGAACGGAAGATTTGAGATGAACTAACTCATTAAACGGATTAGGATAAACAAAAACATCTTCAGTTTTGAAATTTTCATTTATACTTTTTAGAACTGTAACGGTTGTATCTTCAACTTGAATAATTTTTGCTTTAGAAGGAATATCATCTACCATTGCAAAAAGCATATAAAAACCGGCATGTAACATTAAGCTGTCTGTTGGCAATGTTGCGGTAACGCTCCCGTTATTTTGTGTAAATGAAAGTTCAAGAAAACGGTTGCTGCTGCTGTTCATAAAATGCGTGTTTACTGCATTTGACATAAGGTGAACACCTGTTATGCTGTCGGTTTTGTTAACGGTAAAATTTATCTGTGCGCCTCTAGCATAGGAATTATTGGATAAGTTGTGAATCTCAGGTCGGACACCTCTGAAAAGGTAAGGTGGTTTATAAGCTTCAATAATACTTTGGGCCGGTTCGTTGCCCGGTTGTCCTTCGCCACCAACCGCAATCAATCTTCCATCTGGGACGAGTGTAATAATGGCGTGATATTCTCTGAAATAATTCATGTCTTGCGTGTTTCTCCACGAATCGCTGTAAGCATCATACAGGTCAGTGCGTTTCATATAGCCCCACTGGTTTACTGGTGTGATATCATTGTTATCCTCTTTTTCACCATTTGCAACTAAAATCCTTTTATCAGGCATGATAACTGCTTTGGCGCGTGAGCGGATTGGATTGATACTGCTTTTAAGCGACCACTGATTTAAACTGGGGTCATAAATTTCAACAAAAGTTCCAGGTTGATTATTGAATGGTTTATACCCTATTGCAACAACATTTCCGTTTGGCAATAAGACAAGTTCGTGGTCACAATGGTCCCCATTACTCATGCGATTGTTTTGAACAAAGTCTGCTGCCAAATCCCATTGGTTAGTTGCAGGGTCAAATAACTGCGGAGGGCGATGGGTCATCAATGTTTTACCATTATACAATGGGACAATGGGCGAAACCTCGTTGCCAATTGCGATGTTGTCCGTAGTTGTGTAGCTGCCAGTTTGGAGATTGTAAATCTCCGATGATTTTACACGAACAGGATTATTTAATCCGCCTCCACCGGCCACTATTATGTTTCCATCAGGCAAAGGCGAAACTGTAGGATACCATCTATAATCTGACATATCAGATTGCGTTTGCCATAGCGGAAACTTCGGATTAAAAGTTTTTACTGTTTTTGTTCCGGGACCGTAAACGGCTTGAAGTGTTCCACCAAAAAACCAAAGGTTGCCATCTTTGTTCAAAATTGGTCCAACACATCCCTGAATTGCTTCGCTGCTTAATAGGGCAATCGTATCATCCGCTTCAGGGTCAAAATAGAACGGGTCTTCTGTGTCATGGCAGTAAAATATTTTGCCGTCAGGCATCAACACGCCCAAATCCGTTCCGCCTAAGCGTTCAGGTGAAACCATGATAACATCCCATTCTCCTTTTTCGCTTTCATCTAAGAGTGATATATTCAAATTCGTTACAGATGAGCTTATTGTAATGAGTGTATCAAAATACTCTTGATTAATTTTGGCAAAACCGAGTCTGTAATTGCCGGAAGGTAATCCGGTTAAGGTATAATTGCCTGTAATTGTTGTCCGTTCCTCAATAAAAAAGGTAGTATCGGAATTAAAAGCTATAACTCGCGCCCCCGCAACGGGTAAAGATTGAGCATTAACATTTCCGGTAACAGAGAATTGCGCTTGTAAAAAGGAGTTTGAAAGCGACAAGGCAATTAACGTAAATAAGTAGGAGTTTTTCATAATTATTGTTTTAGTGATTATGGTTTGTATTCCGGAAATTTCCATTTGAGTTAACACCTTGAATGTTGAATGATTGCGCTACATACGCCGAATGAAAGGTTGGCTCATTTGTATAATGTTGGTGTGAATGAACATCTAAATTTTCTTTTTCATGTGCGCCTTCATACTGATCCACTTGATCCTGGATTAAAATAAATATGTTGACAATTGTCTTCATGGTAAAGATTAGTGATTTTGTGGAAGTTTAATAACTATATATTTCGAATTTGATATTGATATACTCAGCTATTATTCTCTCATTCAGTGGCTTAAGAGCAATGTCAAAGATAGTAATGTTTTATGATTGATTGTTCTTTAGCAATCCGAAAGATTAATTATACCATTACATTGAACAGGGCAGTTGCGCTTTGGCTGAGATCAACAAGTGTATATGGAAACTAGAGCCACCAGAAGAATAAGTCATAATTCTTACAGTTGCTATATTAACAAATTATAAAAAGCTGTTTAAACATGACGAATATATTTCTTGCGATAAACAATGTTGAAAGGAGGATTAGCAATGAAAACTCTGTCAGTCCACAGTTTGTGCTTCGTCCATTTTGTGCTAATTACTGTAAATTAATTATTTCCTTCGAATCTTTTATACTGCTTTGAAATGTGAATTTCTTTTAATTGATAAGTTAAGAATAAACTTCATTCAGTTTATTTGTTCCAAAAGCAAAATCTAAACGCTATAGATAGTTTATTGGCTGATTTCTGTTATTATAAAATATGTTTATAATCAACACTATTACTTCTCATGGCCATTCGTAATGAGCTGTTAATAAAACGTAACCTAAATGTGGAAATACATTTTTTTTGTTCTAAAGTGCTTATTTTGTTAAATTAAAAAAAGTATAATACAGATTTAAATAAAAACCATTTGGTG
>JAYUWT010000618.1:0-2582 GCA_043753405.1 Saprospiraceae bacterium
GGATTTTGGATCAAAGGCTCTTGATGTGGAAGCGGCAGTACCGGCCTGAGCTTGTTTGTCCAGGACCCTTGCATCTTTTATCAGTTTTTTTGCTAAAGCTTCTTGTTGTTCGGGAGACATCAGACTTACCCTAAGGATGCTATCCTGATAATGGATTGTTTCAATATTTTCTGCAATATCCTTTAGATTGTCCCTTCGCAAAATAACTTCATTATATCTTACTTTAGTAGCAGGATAAGCGGCAGATGTGCTATCATAATAATGATATGCCTTATCAAATTCATCCCGCTGATAAAACAGGTCAGCTAGCTTTAGGTAGCTATCTGCTTTGCCCGCAGGACCTTTCTGGCTGGCCTGTATGCCTGCCTGCAGATTTTTAATTGCGTAGGCAATATCATTATTTTTTAACCCAATGTCAGCTAACAAAAAGTAGATCTGATCTTTATAACCTTCATTTTTGAGATCTTTCAACATTTTATTTAAAGCTGAAGTCAGATCTTCGTCTGAAATCTTTCCTGAAGCCAGACTATTACTGTATTTGCTCAATCTGGCATTGAAGGTCATTTCGTAATTTGGCTTAAGTTTTTCGACCAGCTCGAATTGCTCATAAGCCATATCATATTTTTTGATACGGGTATAAAGCTGGCCGAGTATGTAGGTCAGTCTGGCTTTTCTGGTTTTATCCTTCACCATAGGTAAGGCAGCGGCGATCTTAGGAATGGCGCCTGCAGCGTTGTCTCTGGTCATATCCACAGAAGCTTCTGTGAGCAAAACCTCCCTTCTGATAAAATCAAAGGTCCCTGCATCTGATTTCAAATTCCTTAAAATACGCATCCCATCTTCATAATTGCCCCGTTGGATATAAGTTTTGGCTAACCAAAGCTGAGCTTCTTGGAAAACAGGGCGATGTTTTAGAAAATATTTTTTGGGTTTGCTTACCACTTCTCTTTCAGCAACTATTTCGACATCATCTTCAGATACGGCAGAAACTGCTTCTTTCTTTGCGGCAGGATCTGCCTTAACTGTTTCAGACTTAAGAGCGGGTTCTTTATTTTCTTTTACTTGTGAAGATTCCTTTTCAACCGCTTTGGAAGGTGTCGTTTTGGGACTACTTTTCTTTTTAGCTGCGTCTTTTTTCTTCTGGGCAGCGGCTTTTTTCTTAGCATCAGCTTTTTTCTTTGCTGCTTTCTTTTTCTGGGCTGAGGTTAACTTTTTTGCAGGGGTAGATTTCTTAACGCTTTCCGTGGTCTCTTTGGCTTTTGATGTTTCCGATTTTGAAGGAGGGTTTACTTTATTTGTTTTGGCGGCCTCTCTTTCTTCCAGGCGACGTTGTTTGTCTTCTTCCTTCTTCTTTGCAGCAAGTTTTTTCTTTTGCTTAGGACTCAGCTTTTTGAGTTTCTCCTTTGCTAATTTTTCAGGGCTATAGTTTTGGACGACATATAAAAATGAGTTTTCAGCTCTTTCAAAATCCTTTTTCAAAAACTGGGCCTTCCCCATCTGATAATAACTATCATCTACCCAATGACTAGCCTGATGCAGATATATATCTTTTTTTAATTTATCTATGGCAATATTGAGTGAAGCTGCTGCGGTAGTGGTATCCATATCAAGCAGATAAGGGTAGATGACCAGCTGCTCCTGGAAGTTATCAGGGTGCTTCGCTTCAATCTCAACAATAGCGGCATCTATTATTTCATCTGCATTGAAATAACCATTGTAATAGGCCGTCATATTCTGATATGCGCGTCCTAAAAAACCAACATCTTCCTTCTTTTTCTTCGGTGAGGCACATGAAATAAAAAATACCGCAGATAATAATATGGGTAAATATTTAGATAGACTTGTTTTCAATATAAAAACTGCTTTAATGATAGTATAAACCGATTCAATGACATTGAAACGAGAATTTAACAAAAATTCGCACAAAAGTAAGGTTTTATTTTTACAAAATGATTATTTCCTGACCAGATAGCACCTGAGGACAAGGTTGGGGCTCATGATCCGGCTTGCACTTTTTAAATGAACCTGATTTTATAAATGATCTCTACTTAGAAATAATTGATTACTTACGAACATGTATATTTGTTGATAAAGGTTGAAAATATAATATTAATACGAAGGATAATTACAAAAATGAGAAAAATCAATAGAACTTATAAGAGCTAAAACAAAATCAAATATGCTTATAGAAACACTTGTCCGCTTCGAATACATCATTGATAACATACCGCCCTTTCTTCGAGAAATAGATGAAGTAACCTTCTCTTTAAAACCTGATCCCGGCAGATGGAGCAAAAAAGAGATCATAGGCCACCTGATAGACAGTGCTGTCAATAATCATCAAAGATTTGTCAGGACTCAGTTTGAAAATGTACCGGTTATCATTTATGATCAGAATAAATGGAATTCTCACAGCTATTACCAGACAAGGGATGGTCATCAATTGATCGATTTCTGGGTTGCTTATAATAAACAATTAATCGAATTAATAAGACAACTTCCACCGGACTGCATGGACCGCAAATTATACAATGGCGGTCTCGAACCGGTCACCCTCCTATATGTAATAACTGATTATGTCT
>JAYUWT010000619.1:0-2572 GCA_043753405.1 Saprospiraceae bacterium
AGTAATGCCATTGCATGCAATAGTATTAAATACATCTAACTTTAATAACTTCGAATAGATATTATCATTTTTTACTCTTGGCAAAATCCAAGAAAGAAAATCTATTGTCAACACTTGTCCATCATTAAATAGACAGGTAACATTATATTCTTCAACTTTAATAATTTTTGTGACCCTTGGTAAATAATTCATAGTGGTTTGATTTTATTAAAGTTATTATTACTAGTTTTTAAATCTTCAAAGTTATTTGAAAGTTCTTCTTTGTGCAAATCAGCCCAAACCTCAACATATTTTAGTTGTTTTGGAGGCAAAGATCCTCTTATTATTTCACCACTTTCAATTTCGACTATGGCTCTGAATTCATTATATTGAACATGGAAATGTGCGAAGCATGGTCATCAAAGAACATGTAAATTATAATCCCATAAAATCTTGAAATTTAGGCATGGTACTAACTAATTTGATTTACTACGTGATTTTTTAATTTATACTTTTCATGACTTTCCGGACACTCAGCTATGCCCTCCTCATTGAATTGCAATTTATGCCCATTCTTACTCATCCAGCCTGTCTGTCTGGCAGGATTGCCAACTACTAATGCAAAAGCAGGTACGTTTTTAGTCACCACTGCCCCTGCACCGATAAAAGCATATTCACCAATTTCAATGCCGCATACAATGGTAGCATTAGCGCCGATGGTAGCACCTCTGCGCACATAGGTAGGTTTGTATTCGTGTTTGCGTACTATAGCACTTCGTGGATTGATTACATTAGTAAATACCATAGATGGGCCTAGAAACACATCGTCTTCGCAATGCACTCCGGTGTATATGCTTACGTTGTTCTGCACTTTGACATTATCTCCGAGGCTGGCACCGGTCATCATCACCACGTTTTGGCCAAGTGAACAATTTTTACCGATAATGCTATCGGGCATCACATGTGTAAAATGCCAAATCTTGGTGCCTTCGCCTATATGGGCACCTTGGTCTACTATAGCTGAAGGATGGATCATATTTAACGGATTAAAAAATTAATTTCGAAATATCAATAGAATCAATCCTCATATTGTGTGAGAATCGTCTTATAAAAATTTTCAAGGTCTATGAGATGCCGGGTTAATATAGATTTAAGTATGGCCGTATTTATTTTTCGGTATTCATGGATGGCAATATTTCTAAATCCACACATTGACTTCATGGATGTATACATATTCTGATCTATTATACTATTTTCTAATAATAATTCAAAATTCCTACGATACGTATCAGGTATGCCGATTTTTTTGTCTTTACAGACCCAGGCTGCCAAATCAATAGTGGCTTGCACGCTCCGCTGCACATTTAATACAAATGCATCCTGAATTAACTGATTATCCAGTGAGTCCGGATTTAAATCAGTGGTTTTTTTTATTTGCTGTATACAATTGTGGATGATCGAAATTTTCTGACGCGCAACAGCAGGTATCATAACGAGGATTTATCGGTAAGTATTCCTTTTTTTAATTCTTCATCAAATTGTTTAGACCATTCCACATGATCTATATATTTACTCCATTGGGTGCAATAAAACAAGTCATGTATCAATTCATCTTTTACAAATAAAGGGGTTCCTGTTTCTATTATTTGATTGATCAGCACCGGGGCATCGGTCATGAGATCTATCAGGTCTATCTCCGGGTGGTCGGGTAATAATTCAGAAATATCCTGAGCCATTTCCTGTAATTCATAAAATGAGAATTCCTGATCTCCCAATATTCCAATATCAATATCCGACTTGCCAGGTATATAATACGGAGTAATCACGGAGCCAAAAATATAAGCGAATGTAATATTAGGCTTTGTTTTGAGGTACTCGGTGATAAGGTCAAAATTCATGTAATCGTGATTTACAAATTTTAAGAACTATGGTTTCGCCTTTTAGGGGTTGGGTTATAATTTGGTTATTTGACTTTCTTTTCTACCCTCTGACGGAGTCTCATACTCATCAGATGCCTACGATAAATATGGGGATGCTGATAGAATAATCAGCAGTCATCAGACCTGACCCCTTAAGGGGAACCTTACTCCTGGCTTTTAATCACTGTTCTCATTGATTTGCTTTCAAAATTTAAACAATTTTGTTTCTCCCTTTAGGAAGTGTTTATTAGTAATACTCATTATTGTTTATTAGCAATACACGAAATTGGATATTGGCGATACATGCTTTGTCATTGATAATCAATAATATATACATTTATATAAATATCAGATCGTAGATTTTATTCTGCATGGAGTATTTTTAGTGCTATACTTTCACCGATCGACAAACTGGAAGTAGCCGCTGGTGATGGAGCATTGACCACATGCAATATGTTTTTGCCGGTGTGGAAAAGAAAGTCATCTACTATATTACCTGATCTATCAATGGCTTGAGCTCGCACCCCAGAGCCACCTTCGGTAAGATGTTCGGGTTTGATCTCCGGTACTAATTTTTGCAATGCCCTGGTAAATGCGGACTTTGATAGTGAACGATACATTTCGAATGCACCATCTCGCCAATATTTAACTGCTAACTTTCTGAATCCGGGATA
>JAYUWT010000620.1:0-2572 GCA_043753405.1 Saprospiraceae bacterium
CGTTATGTGACATTATGAAAAAAGCAATCCTCATCCTAATATATTTTTTGATCTCTGGTCACTCGGCTAAAGCCGAAAAAATATCAGTAGACTCCGAAGGCAATGTGTATATCCTTGGAGTTGTACAGCTTTCTATAACCTTTTCAGATTCAACCACTATTGTTGCTAACCAGTACGATTATGAACCACCTAAAACGTACCTCGTAAAGTTAGACCCAGATGGAAATGTGCTATGGTACAAATTATTTGACCAGGATGAAAACTATTTCGATATCCAGATAGACCATGCTGACAACTTGGTAGTTGCATCTCAATTAATGAGCACGTTAATACTTGATTCAGCCACTGTGTTGAGTGGAACATTTCGATCATTAATTTTTAAGTATGATCCGGAAGGAAATCTCCTTTGGTATAACTTATCTTCTGAGCATGCAAACCAATATGGTATTTCTGTTGCTGTCGATGGCAAGAATAATATATACACTGCAAGTAAGTTTGCTGGAAATTTTCATTTTAATGGTCCTGACACCATATTTACTACGTATCCGGTTCATAAACCCTTTATAGCCAAATTTGATTCGTCCGGTCATAACAAGTGGTTGCTAAAATTGGATAGCTGGACTTTTGGTGTCTATGATCTCGATGTAGATGTTTCAGGGAATGTGTTTATGGTAGGTTCATTTCAGGACAGTATTATTCATCAAGGCGATACGCTTTACGCGGACGATGGATCCGGGTATTGGATGAAATTTGATACGCAAGGTAACTTGCTAAAAGTGAAACAGATTAAAGGTAAGGTAGGCGCTAGTATTTCCAGAGTTGGAGCTGGTAAAAATGGCCATTTTTCCTACCTGGGTTTTTTCCGGGGTGATACCCTGTTCATTGATGACTTTGCACCTACTCCAAATACCTCTTCCCAGGCCGGAAATTTTGTCGCTCATGTCGATCACGATGACACAGAATCCTGGTTGGTGAATTTTAATGGTACCGAGTGGTCCAACAAGTATGGCATTGAAATGGATACTTCCAACAACACTTATATGTATACACTCCAGGAAGAATTCCATTACTATGATACATTGTTAAATGCATTTGTTGGTGCTGATATAAGCAATTCTAACTACCTAATCAAAATGGATTCGGCTGGTAATCCCCTCTGTTTTCTCAAAATAAATAGTGGTCAGATTTCCGATGTCGCCATTTTGGAAGATGGAACGATATATGTTGTTGGAAAATTTGAAAATACTCTTACACTCAATGGGACTACTTATACACAACTGCACAATAGTATATTCATAGCCAGCTTTGGTTTGAATTGCAATACTACATGGACTTCACTAATTTCCAATCCGATAACCGGAATACATGAAATATCTAATACAGGAAAAGGCATTTCGATTTTTCCTAACCCGGCAACCCACACAACAACAGTATCCCTAATTGACTACCCTGTTAAGTCCGGGAAAATTCTCTTGTTCAGCATTGAGGGTAAAGCGATGAGGGAATTGGACTTTTCAGATAGAGAGCAAATAGAATTGGATATTGAAAATCTTATTCCAGGTGTTTATGTCATCCAAGTAATTACCAATGACCGTCACCGGTCGAATTACAGAATTGTAAAAATATAACCTTACCTACCTTGTCACATAACATTGGCTATAGTCAATGGCGGAAAACCAATTATTCAAAGATTATTATCTTGAAACAGAATCCTAGGGCTCAGCAGACTGGTGCATCGTATCGCCACTGCCTACATCCATGATCGTTCTATGCAATTAACAGTTAACATTAAACAAAATGAAAATCATATTATTAGTCAGTTCCCTTCTGCTGCTTTGTTCTGCCTACAGCTTTGCGCAATGTGGTGTGAATGAAATAGAAATAAAGGTTGAAATCACAACCGATCCTTACGGAAACGAAACTTATTGGACCTTGACCAATTTAACAGGCACGGATATCCTGCAAGGTGGCCAGGGAGGTGTTTACCAAAGCAACACCAGTTACTCAGACAGTATCTGTGTTCTTGCTGATGGTTGCTTTTTCTTTAAGATCTATGATACTTACGGAGACGGCATTTTTGCGCCTAACGGGTATCGTCTTTATGTGAATGAAATCCTGGTTTCCAGCGGTGCCGATGACATCAAGAGTTATGCCGCTGTAACAGCAAGTTGTCCGAATGCATGTAGCATGACACTGGATGCGCTGAATGATCTTCACGCACATATCAATGGCACAACCACACTGAATGCCGGTGAACTGACCCTGATCAGAAATATCTTCGTTCAATTCCCGGATTGTCTCGCCGAAAATGGGTCTGTCATATTGCTTTGTAAAAGTGTGGTTGAAGATTATGACAATCAGATCGGAGCACTTTTTACTACTTCCAACAGCCAAAACGGCTTTTCCAAGAACCCTGCATCTGCTCCCGGCCTGGAAGTAGAACGGGCAATGCTTGCCCTTCAGCAAGGAATATTCGATCAGGTATTTACCCCGGAAGTTTATGCAGATTATCCACAACACCTTGATGGTTGGAAGTTCAATTCGTGCTACTCTTTCCCCGGATACGTTGACC
>JAYUWT010000621.1:0-2569 GCA_043753405.1 Saprospiraceae bacterium
AACCGCAAAGATGGTGCAGTAGAGTACATCGACCATTTTTCTAAAAAAGATATAAAATCAAGCAATCTTTCCTTAAATTCACTTATGGTTCCCGACCTGCATGCCACGATGGTAAAGATAAATTAATGAAATGAATAAAATTATATAAATATGTCAAACCAAAATGTGATGAATTCTAATAACCACTTGAGACTTTTTTATGGCAGCTGTTTTGCCCTTATCACAACGGCCTTTTCTTTTAGCATCAGGGCAGGTATTTTAACACAGTTAGGTACAGAATTTAATCTAAATGCCGAACAACTTGGGTTTATTAATTCAATGTGGTTTTTGGGATTTCCCATTTCGATGATCATAGGTGGATTAGTGTATCACACAGTAGGTCCAAAAACCATCATGCAAGTTGCATTTATATGCCATGCTTTAGGGATACTATTGACTTTGTACCCAGGGATTTTAGGTGGATATACTGGACTATTGATTTCGACATTTCTCATTGGAATAGGTAACGGATGTACTGAAGCAGCATGTAATCCTATGATTGCTGATTCTTATTCAGGTAGTCTGATGAGTAAGATGATGAATCGTTTTCATATGTGGTTTCCAGGAGGGATCGTAATCGGGAGTTTGATATCTCAACTTATGACTGGGGCAAGCCTTGGGTGGAGGGCTCAAATTTGGGTAATCTTGATCCCAACTTTGATTTATGCTTATTTATTTTGGGGGCAAACTTTTCCTGCTTCTAAAGTTGGAGTGACCAGTGCAAATAGCTCTGTAAAGAAAAGTGCACCTTACTTTCTGATTGCAACTGTATTGGCAGCTTTACCATATGTTTCTACTTTAATTGATGCCTCTAATTTCTTTACTGAATATTCAAAAGTATTTTATTATTCAGCTCTTTTACTTTGTTTGATTGGAGTTTATTTAGCATTTGGCTTCTTATTTACATTTATGTTTTTGTGTATGGCGTTAACGGCTATCACAGAGTTTGGACCACAGCAGTGGGTAGGTTTGATATTGGCAAAGAGTGGTGCTCAACCCATGTTGATTCTGGCTTTGGTTACTGGTTTGATGGCTGTAGCAAGGTATTTTGGCGGAGAAGCTGTTCACAAATTTGATCAGACCGGGGTACTCCTTGGGTCTGCAGTGCTTGCTACCATTGGAATATTTCTTTTCAGTACACAAACAGGAACAATGGCCTATGTAGCTGCCATTTTCTTCGCATTAGGCATAGCGTATTTCTGGCCAAATATGATTGGTTTTATTGCAGACAAAATACCGACCAGTGGTGCCCTAGGTATGTCTATTGTAGGTGCAGTTGGAATGTTTTCTACATCCATTTTTCAGCCCATTATCGGTCGCTGGATCGATAAAGATAAAGCTGCTGCTGCTGCAACCGGACTTACTGGTGATGAATTAGAATTGGTAGCCGGTCAGGCTACTTTGGGAACCATGGTCTCTTTCCCGGCTATATTGATTGTGTTGTTTACTTTTCTGTTTTTTTGGATGAAAAAAAGAAAAGGGTAATTTAATTTAAATGAAAGTGGGAATGAATATGCTGTTCTTTACTAAACATGTTACAGAGCAACATTTCAGTTGATATAAACCGAGGAACTCTTTTTGTTGAACCAGTCTCTTTGGCTTATGATTTTTGGCACACGTTGTCCGGATTTTCATATATCTTTAGATGACTTAGATTTGTGGAAAATGTCATGGATTTACTTCTGATATATACGCAAGATCGCGTATGTAAAGTTGTTCGGCAAAATGAAAAAGAAAAGAAAATATGAATATAGACGATAAGATAACAACAACGTATAGTAATAAATTCTTCAAGGGAGAATTCATGGAAGTAAAATACCCTTATTCTAAATTTGAGGATGTTGGTGTTAAGGATGCGCACTTTATAAAAATCAATGCAATATCCATTTGTATTTGCTAAAATATTTTTAGAAAAAAAGCCACATTTCTTTATCTCTCCAAAATCTGTTTATCATTCATCAATACAGTTTTCAATACATCATATGATAAATCCTGAGGAGTTACTTTATGTTCTAAAGCCAGAACTGCAGCTGTGGCGGCTGATTGACCTAATATCATAAATACAGGCTCCATACGAATAGATCCGTAGGCAATATGTGAGCTGGAAACACATACGGGTACTAATAAATTGCTACACTCTTTTTCTTTTGGTAATATAGAACCATAGGCAATTGAATAGGGCTTATCGGGTTTTACGGAGATATCGCCTTCGTTTTGTACGTATCCTTCCTGTGTCACGTATCGTTGAGTATTATGAGAGTCTATATTGTACGATCCCATTCCTATTGGTTTGGGTACCGTTGTTTTGCCCAGGGCATCCGCTTCGGTCATTACAAATTCACCAATCATTCGGCGTGATTCACGAATATACAGTTGGTGTGGCCAGTGATCATTATCAATAAATTCATCTTTGGCTAAGCCCCATGTATTGAATTCTTTTTGAAGATCAGCAGGTACTCTTTTATCCGTAGCTATAAAATACAGCAAGCCTTTTTGATAAGCCTCGTGTTCATTGATAATTTCTCTTCTA
>JAYUWT010000622.1:0-2567 GCA_043753405.1 Saprospiraceae bacterium
GCAAGCTGGATAGTGCCGAAATCGTGCTAATGCAAAATTTTGAGCTTGAAAAAAAATTTGAAGATAAAAATCAGAAATTACCAGTGCGACATCGACTAGGCTTTATTAAATATATGTTGGGCAAAAAAGATGAGGGATTAAAATTGATCGAAGAAGAAAGACGAAATGCAGAAGAAATAATTAATGGAAAGCGCGGAATCGGTGTTTGGAGTCCAGAGACTTCATTAGGTGGCCCATATTATGATTTAATGTGTATCGCTGCTTTTCAAGGTCAAAATAAATTAGCATTGCAATACATGGATAGTTCCCAACACTATAAATTCATCTGGCCATGGGGATATCGAAATGATCCTTTATTAAATGGTCTTCGTAAAGAACCTAAATTCGTAGAGTATATAAGAAAAGTAGACGATATAGATAAACGAAATGCAGCTGCATTCAATAGAGAGTTGAGATTATTTGAGAAAGAAAATAATATACCTTACCCTCCGAAGGAAATGAAGAATTAAAATAATGAATTAAAAAAAACTTAGTTGTGCTACCACAGCCAGCAATTAGTTTTTCATGGATGTTTATCATTGATATACTATTTAAAGGAAATGTGAAAATCGTAATGTATTGCCATCATCATCTGTGACATAAAACTCACGCATACCCCATGTCTGATCTATTGGATATTGATGTACCGGCGAATCTACTTTTTGTAGCGTGTTTAAGCCTCTTTCTAAATATTTTTTACCTTGACAATAGGAATGAACTTCATTTTTACAATTCCTTTTAACTACTTCACTTATAACATTTTCTTCAATTTGCTCTTAAAATACTTAGCACTATCATCAGCACTCTTCAAAGCAGAAAATGCAAAGTTGCCTCCTTGCTCTAAATAATAATATTCAAGTCCAGAGATTTTTGGGTCGGGCATGATGGCGGAGTAATCAATGGAGCCATTGCCAAGCTCTGTGTAGTCTCTGGTGACTTTATCCATATCTTTTATATGCCACATTACATACCTGCCTGGCTGTTTTTCTATTATTTGTTTTGGTGTTTGTATGGATGAATGCATCACCCAATACAAATCCATTTGTAATTTTACTGTTGCCGGGTCTGTTTCATTCAGTATAATATCATAGCCATTTATTCCATTAAAATCTTCGAATTCAAAGCCATGATTGTGATAAGCAAATTTTAGACCTGCTGCTGTCACTTGATTACCTATGGCATTAAGTTTTTTTGCAAGCAAATAAAAATTGTCTTTCGATCTTTGATTTGCATTGAGAAATGGCCAGGTGATATAACTAAGCTCCAATGCTTTCGCACCTTGGATACATTGATCTACAAATCGTTTCATGTGATCATCGGATTGTTCAAAGTATGATGCGAATCCAAAGTGGCCACTTGAGGCGGTGAGGCCTATATCATTCATTTGTTTTTTTAAATCCGAAGCGGGTATGCCATAAAAACTAATTTTTTCAGGATCAAATCCATAAACTTCACAGTCTTCATAACCCATGATTTTTACTGCTTGTAGTGTAGATATGGGGTCTCTATTCATATCTCTATTCACAGAGAATAATTGAATCCCTAATTTATATTTACCATCCATTGCATTTAGATATTTATTTGGAATGACAGTCATTGATCCCATAGAAATCATAGTGGTGATAAAATCTCTTCGTTGCATTTTATTGGTATTTAAATTGAAAAATAGTCTTGCATAGTGCCTGAGTCTTTTTATGTATTGATTAAATATCTTCTTCTTTTCACTTTTCTTATTTACCTATTGATCACATTTTTAAACCTCGGTCGTTTCGGAGTCATATCACCAATTCTCTCTTTTTTCTTTTCTTCATAATCACTGAAATTACCCTCAAAGAATATAACCTGGCCATCATCTTCAAATGCAAGTATATGTGTAGCCAATCTATCTATAAACCATCTATCGTGAGAGATCACCATCACGGCGCCTGCAAAATGATCGATTGCTTCTTCCAATGCACGCAGTGTATTTACATCTATATCATTAGTAGGTTCATCCAATAAAAGCATATTGCCACCATCTTTCAAGGTCATGGCCAGATGCAATCGGTTTCTTTCACCACCAGAGAGCACTACTACTTTTTTTTGCTGATCACTTCCCGTAAAATTAAATCGTGCTAAATAAGATCTTGCATTGATCTCTGTCTTACCTATCACGATGATATCATTGCCGCCACTTACCACATCATAGATTGTTTTTTCGGGATCGAGATCTTTATGAGTCTGATCTACATAAGATAGATGTACTGTCTCACCTATAGTCACCGTTCCGGTATCCGGCTTTTCTAAGCCCATGATGAGTCTGAATAAAGTAGATTTTCCTACACCATTGGGACCTATAATGCCTACGATGCCGTTTTTGGGCACAGAGAATGTAAGATTTTCAAACAGGACTCTATCACCGAATGATTTGCTGAGTCCTTGTGCCTCAATCACCACATCACCTAATCGGGGTCCAGGAGGGATATATAATTCAAGCGTAGCTTCTTTTTCTTTTACTTCTTCACTCAGTATTTTATCATATGCATTCA
>JAYUWT010000623.1:0-2567 GCA_043753405.1 Saprospiraceae bacterium
TAATTATACATATTTCTTCAATGTTCAGATTAACATGAAGAACTCTGTTACTGACATGATCACATATTAGGGTTCCTAAGGAAAGTTCCGTTTTTGCGCCATACTTATAGTTAATATTCAAAGGAAATAAATATTTTTTTGAATTTTTAAAATTTTTTATTATTTAATCACCACAAAATGGTCACTTTATTTTTCATTGTTACACTAAATTAAACTTGACTTCAAACCAAGTTTGAAAAGCATCATGCATTTATTACATCGCTTTAACCTTTTATTCACAAAATATTATTAACTATGAAAAAAATTCTATTTCTGCTGATAATTTCAGCAGTATTTCCTTATTTAGGAAATTCTCAGAAATCAACTATTTCTGCACTATGGACTGATGATCACAAAATTGTCCTACCCGCCTTACCTCAACAAGGGGAAGCAGTGAACTTAATGTTAACAAGTTTTTCAGAAAGAACCACCGCTGATCTCACAGGTTTATGCACTGAAATGTCTAATGAATTTATGCAATGGCGCGTAAGTGAAAATGGCAAAAGCTTACTGATTGACCTTGCTACTGAAGAACACCCTGATTGGAGTATCCAAAATTGGGAAATGAGAATTCATCGAATGGTACAAGTTTACCTCGTAAAAGAATGATCTCCCGATCAATTCTTTGTTTATTAATCATCATATTTTAAATTATTAATCATGAAAAACATTTATTTATGCGTAGCTATAGCTGCGTTTATGTTCATTTATACCAAAACTGATGCTCAGTTAATGACTACCAATAATGGAAATGCAGCCGCCCTGGCCGCAGCAATAGTTGGGCCTGGAATACAAGTTTCCAATGAAACCATGGTTTGCCCTACGGGAGCCAGCGGTACATTTAGTAATGGCAATACAACTAATATTGGCATTACCAATGGTGTAATAATGGCCACTGGAAGGATATCGGATGCAGTGGGTCCTAATAATGCCGGAAACACTACTACATCATTTGGTGGGGCCGGCGATGCAGATTTGTCTGCACTCAGTGGCTTCATTACCCGGGATGCTTGTAAGTTAGAATTCGATTTTGAAGCAATTGCCAATAAAGTTTCTATATCCTTTGTTTTTGCTTCAGAAGAATACCTGGAATGGGTCAATACCCAATTCAATGACGTATTTGGATTTTTAGTGACTGGACCAAATCCGGCAGGAGGCAATTATACCAATTTTAATATTGCAACTATTCCCGTCAATATCCCCATTACAATCAATACTATCAACCATCTGACGAATACACCATATTTTATACATAATCCAGGGGGACCGACGATTGAATATGATGGATTTACCGTACGTATTACTGCAAGCCTGGATATCGTTCCGTGTGCACCTTACCACTTTAAATTGGCTATTGCAGATGGTTCTGATTTTGCTTTTGATTCCGGTATATTTTTAGAAGAAGCAGGATTTGAATCGAGTATAGAATGTCAGGACTTCGAGTTGGTGCTTGGCCCTGATGGGACAGGAAGTATCACCCCTGAAGATTTGATAGACAGCGATCTTGATTTATGTAATTTTGTTTACAGCCTGAGTCAGTCTGATTTTACATGTGCTGACGCTGGAGACAATTTGGTGACAGTGACAGCTATCGGTGGTAATGGTGATACACTTACGTGTCAGTCTACAGTAACCGTGGTCGTTCCTGCTGATATTCTCACGATCGATTTAGGTGACGAATGTCGCCAGGTTTATTTTGGATATGGCCCTGAGTCATGTACTACGATTACGGCTAACGTCACAGGTGGTACAGCACCGTATACATATCTGTGGAGTAATGGTGCTACTACTTCAAGTATCACAGTTTGTCCAGGATCAACGACCAGTTATTCTGTGATCGTGACTGATGCTAATGGATGCCTTCAGGTCTCCGGAAGAGTAGACGTAAATGTTACTGATGTCAGATGCGGCAACAATAACGATAAAGTATTGGTATGTCATATTCCTCCGGACAATCCAGGCAATTCACACACCATATGTATTAGTGCTTCAGCTGTAGCTGCTCATCTGGCTCATGGATGTCAATTAGGTAATTGTTCGGATACAGATCCTTGTGCTGAGGAACCTGATCAAATTGTCAATAATGAAACCAATTATATTAAAGCAATGACTGCTGAACCGGAATTGTGGCCAAATCCCGGAAATGGTAGGTTACAAATTAACTTCCCTGACAACATAGCGGAAGAGGCAACTATAAAAGTTTCATCTATTGATGGTAAAATTGTAGGAAGATACATTATTCAAAGTAATGAAAAAACATACGCCATCAATGATTTGAATGATATAGAAATTGGTGTGTATTATGTTCAAATTGATGACATATCAGGTCAGCAATGGATTCTTAAATGGATTAAAACGAAATAAAACACTTTGTTTTATAAGTAAAAAAGGAGGTTGTCTAATTAAGATGACCTCTTTTTTTATTTATACACCCTTGAATTTTTTAATGCGACATTATCATCTTATTAATACAAAAGTTTATTTTAAAAAATGATATACGCTTGATTAACTTTAAAATTTTAAAGTTA
>JAYUWT010000624.1:0-6411 GCA_043753405.1 Saprospiraceae bacterium
ACAGCCACGCGAGGGATATTAAAACTATGGCTGCTGCTACCGGCAATATATATGAATCCATTGCGATTATAGCTGCACGGGCTAAACAATTGCAGGTAGGTATCAAAAGAGAATTGAACAGCAAGTTGGAAGAATTTACCGTTTCTTCAGATACTATTGAGGAAATACAAGAGAATAAAGAGCAAATCGAGATCTCTAAATTTTATGAAAAATTACCTAATCCCGCTATCATCGCAACAGAAGAGTTTATAAATGGTGAGCTTTCATACAGATATAAAGAAATAGACCTGGATTAAACTTATTCCTCTGGTAAATTGCATTAACATGCATAAGTTTATTCAATTGACTATATGGATCTTCAGGGAAAGAAAATAATTCTTGGCATCTGTGGAAGCATAGCTGCATATAAATCGGCTGAGCTTTGCAGGTTATTTGTCAAATACGGGGCAGAGATAAAGATAATTATGACTCCTTCAGCTCTTGATTTTATTACGCCCCTTACTTTATCCACACTTTCTACTCATGAGGTCATTCATTCAGTCCATGACGGCAGCAATTGGGCTGGACATGTCGAACTAGGGCTATGGGCAGACTTAATGGTCGTAGCACCAATGACAGCAAATTCTCTTGCTCATTTTGCAAACGGACTTTGTGATAATATTTTGGATGCAGTATATCTTTCTGCCAAATGTCCGGTTTTATTCGCTCCTGCAATGGATCTGGACATGTGGCAGCATCAGTCCACTAAAAACAATGTCGATAAACTTATTTCCTATGGCGATACCATGATCCCTGTAGAATATGGATCACTAGCCTCCGGTTTGATCGGTTTAGGCAGAATGGCTGAACCTTTACATATCCTGGACTTTGTCATTAATTATTTTACACCAAATAAAGAATTATCCGGAAAAAAGGTAATGATAACAGCCGGCCCGACTCATGAAATGATCGATCCGGTAAGGTTTTTAGGTAACTCTTCAAGTGGTAAGATGGGAATAGCACTTGCTTTGGAATGCTTAAAAAGAGGAGCTAAAGTGTCTTTGGTCTTAGGACCGGTTAGTGAAAAATTGGAAGGTAAAAGTAATTTGGATATCATTAGGGTAGTAAGTGCTGTAGAAATGATGGAAGCTTGTGATCGTTTATTTCCTGAGATTGATATTGCCATTATGGCTGCCGCGGTTGCAGATTACGCCCCGGCAGTGATCTCTGAACAAAAAATTAAAAAATCAGATTATAGCCTTGAGCTGAAATTAATCAAGACCCCTGATATTGCAGCAACTTTAGGTGCGAAAAAACGTAAAGGCCAGATAATCATAGGATTTGCTCTTGAAACTGAAAATGAACTTGAGCATGCAAAGAAGAAAAGAAAAAGTAAAAATTTCGATATCATAGTGCTCAATTCTATGAATGACAAAGGTGCAGGATTTGGGTCTGACACTAATAAAGTAACATTGATCGGAGACAAAGGGGTCATGCTTAGTTCGCCTTTGTTGTCCAAATCAGAGATCGCTAAGATCATTATCAATGAAACAATCAAATACTCTTAACAATCGTTAATCACATATGAAGATTAAATACATTTTTTATATTCTGTTTATTTCGGTTTTGTTTTCCACTTCAGTTTTTACTCAGGAGATCAGGTATACTATATCTGTAAATACTCCCACTTTGCAAATGGCTGATCCTGCTGTATTCAAATCCTTTGAAAAAGCAGTGACTGAGTTTTTAAATAATCAGCGGTGGACGGATTTGGAAGTGAAAGATGAGGAAAAGATCAACTGTTCCGTAACATTCAATTTGGTCAAAGAACTCAGTGAAAGGGATTTTATATTCAGCATGTCGCTTTTAGCTACCAGGCCTGTATATGGAACATCTTATGAAAGTGTTTTATTTCAATATGTTGATGAAAAAGTAGCACTTACTTATGAACCGGGATTTGCTTTTATTTTCAATGCCAATTCATACAACGACCAACTAACTTCGATCCTAGGTTATTATTCATATATAATTATTGGACTTGACAAGGATTCTTTTGCAGACCATGGTGGAAGCGAAATGTATACATTAGCACAGACCATTATGTCTTCATTGCCAAACAATGTAGCAAATGGAGATGAAAATGGGTGGTCGGTATCCAAAGTTGGATTAAATAAAGTAAGGTCTTCATTTGTCGAAAATCTGTTAAGCCCTAAATTGAATGATTTCAGGACCGGATTTTATGAATATCACAGACAAGGTTTGGATCTGTCATCTACTGATGTTGAAAATGCGCGCAAAAATATGTTGAATGCTTTGAAGCAGATCGAAAGTTCATATGACTCTTATGTCAATTCTTTAGTGGTCAACTTGATTGGTAATATTAAAGGAAAGGAGCTGGTGGAAATATTTAAACCGGCATCTAAAGCAGAAAAAGCTGAAGTGTATAAAGTCCTTACAAAAATTGATCCTGCAGGATTGCAAAATTATGTAGATTTAAGATGACAGGCCATGATGGTATAATTCATCTGGCCATATTCGCTTCCGGGGGCGGAAGTAATGCACTCAGGATTCTTCAGCACTTTCAAGATCATCCCCACATCAATATTTCCCTGATACTTTATAACAGGAAAGCAGCAGGTGTCAGTGCCTTTGGGCCACAATTTGGCATTCCGGCACTATACTGGAATAAGGATGTTATGTCAGATGAATCAAAGACCAAAGCCTTATTAAATTATCATGCAATAGATGGCATTATTTTGGCTGGATACCTTGCATTAATTCCTTCATATCTGATTGAGAGTTTTCATGATCGTATCATCAATATCCATCCTGCTTTATTGCCTCAATATGGAGGGAAAGGCATGTATGGCAGATATGTCCATGAAGCGGTCAGCGCAGCAGGAAATAATATCACAGGAATCACAATTCATTTGGTCAATTATGAATATGACAAAGGTAGGGTGCTTTTCCAACATGAGGTTGAGATCACACCTCATGCACCACCATCTGAGATCCAACAAAAAGTTCTTGCTGCTGAACACGAGTATTTCAGCAAAATTATTGAGCAATATTTTTCTGAACTCTAAAAAGGTGGACATTTTAAATAGAACCTTCATCTTGGCTGTCTTTGCGTGTCCTTCCTCAGCGCCTTTGCGTGAACCAAATACTAACACCTTCTGATTCTAACTTCTAATTTTAATACTTTTAATCCCACGACCTGTCGAAAGTTAGTTTTGTATTTCAACTTGATCTAAAAAACTATATATTTGAACTTATCATTTAAATACAAAACATGCTCTGTAGAATATGCCTTGCTTTTATGGTCCTTATGTCCTCAATTAATTCTTATTGTCAAAGTCCGTCCAAAACGGACGATAAGCCATCCTCAAAGGAAGAAAAACCCAATAAACTGGATAGAAGCCTTGACTACGATTACAAAGTAGAAAAGAAGCAGGAGGTAATGATCAATGGAAAAAAAATTCCATATAGCACAACTGCAGCGGTTCTTCCCGTCTGGGACGATGATGGCAAAGTAATGGCAGGAGTTTTTTATACCTATTTTGAAAGAACCGATATAGCAGACAAGTCACAAAGGCCATTAGTGTTTTCTTTTAATGGTGGCCCGGGAACACCATCAGTGTGGATGATGCTTGGTTACACAGGCCCCAGATTATTGAATATTGATGATGAAGGTTATCCGATCCAGCCATACGGATTGAAAGACAATCCATATTCAATTCTTGATGTGGCTGACATTGTGTTTGTAGATCCTGTCAATACAGGGTTCTCGCGTCCTTTGAATAAAGATTATCCAAAAGATAAATTTTTCGGTGTCAATGCAGATGTTAAATACCTGGGTAACTGGATCAATACTTTTGTCAATAAAAACCAGAGGTGGGCTTCGCCAAAATACCTTATTGGTGAAAGTTATGGAACGACCCGGGTTTCAGGTCTTGCCCTGGAACTTCAAAGTAGCCACTGGATGTATTTGAATGGTGTAATTTTGGTCTCACCTACAGATCTGGGAATAAAAAGAGATGGGCCGATAGATGATGCACTGATGTTACCTTACTATGCCGCGACTGCCTGGTTTCATAAAGCGTTGATTCCGGAACTTCAGACCAAAGATCTTACGGCATTATTACCGGAAGTTGAAAAATTTACTATTGATGAGTACCTCCCGGCATTAGCAATGGGAAGTGCTGTCGATCCTGTGAGGATGCAAGGTATCATAGCAAAGGTTAGTAGATATTCAGGAATTTCTACTAAAGCGATTGCTGAGAATAATGGGACGATCCAGGTCAATTTTTATTGGAAAGAATTACTCAGGAGCAGGGGATATACGGTCGGAAGGTTGGATTCAAGATATCTTGGCATTGATTCAAGGGATGGAGGATCGAGTCCTGAATACAATGCAGAACTGACCAACTGGTTGCATGCATTTACTCCTGCGATCAATATGTATCTGAGGGATGAATTGGGTTATAAAACCAATCTCGATTATAATATGTTCGGGTCAGTAAGTCCATGGAATTCAGACAATAACAATACCGGACGAAATCTGAGAGCTGCCATGGCGCAAAATCCATTTTTACATGTTCTGGTCCAATCCGGTTATTACGACGGTGCATGTGATTATTTCAATGCCAAATACAATATGTGGCAGTTGGATCCAAATGGGAAACTGAAAGACAGGATCTCATGGGAAGGATACAGGAGTGGCCATATGATGTACTTACGCAAAGAAGACCTCAAAACTTCCAATGATCATTTGAGAAAATTTATTCTCGCTGCCATTCCGGCGAGGGATCAACCCGCAAGATACGATAGGTAGGTCGCTGCGCTTTAGTTCGCTACGCTTTGGCTCGCTTCGCTTTAGTTCGCTACGCTTTAGTTCGCTGCGCTTTAGTTCGCTCCGCTTTAGTTCGCTCCGCTTAGGGTGGCTTCATTCAACATTTAACATTCAAAATTCAATATTTTTTTTGGTCGCTTCGCTTTGGTCTTTAGCTGGATCCGATAATTAGGATATTTATCGATGGCTGAGATTGGTTGAATTTTATATTCTTTAATTTGATGATTTCCCGATCAGATTCATTCAACCCCGCATAACATCTGCATCCTCCTCTCGTCGGTGCATCTGTAGCGCGGGACTTCGCTTCGCTGCCCAATCAAAACTCAACATTTTTTGTCGCCATGCTTTAGACTTTAGCAAATTACGTAAGAAAGATTAAATAAGGGTGCTGTTCGCTGTTCGCAGTTCGCTGTTCGCTATTTCGCCGTTCGCTGTTCGCTACTCTGACTTTTTCCGACTTTCTCTGACTTCTGCCTTCTGACTTCTGCCTTCTGCCTTCTGACTTCTGCCTTCTTACTTCTGACCTCTGACCTCTTCTATAGAATGTGCCTACATCCTAGCTCCAGCCCGATCGAATACAGATGCACATTTAGGGGGGCGTTTACGATTTTTGTAATGTCATACGAATAGGTTGGCTGGGCGTATAGCTGCGTTTTTTCTTTGATCTGATAATTGGCTCCAACCCCCATTACTGCAGCTACCTGCCAGTTATTATAGTTACTGTTAGTGTCTTTGAACTGTTTGCGGTCTGAATTAAATCGTTGAACTGTGATAGCATCTATTAAATAAGAAGGTGCCACACCTGCTTCACAGTAAAATTCAAATTTTTTCCGTTGGGCTAGTTTATATCTTAATATAACTGGTACTTCAATAAAAAACATATTGTACTTATACTGTAATGAACCACCACTTTCACTAGGCTCATTACCTACAAAAGTGCCTTCTGGGGCAGTAAGTCCCCAATCAGAATCCTTATATTTATAGCTGTTGTATCCTTTATTGACAAAACGTAAACCTGTTTTAAAATGGAATCTCTGTGATATTTGGATATTATAATTAAAACCAAATCTGTTTCTAAATCCGATTTGCTCTTTCTTTTTTAGTTTGAGAAATCCCTCAGAAACATTTGACCTTTTCTCATGGATATCCCTGTATCCGATATCCAGGCTTCCCATACAATCAATTGAAGTGATCTGGCTCTGCAATGTGAAGGCAGTAAGTAAAAGGCAGGATATAAGAATGCTTTTCATAATGGTCTGTTATTTATACATCAAATGTAATAAAAACATGGATAGCAATGTGGATATATTGAAAATGATAATAACCTGAAAAGCAAAATCCTTAATTTTAAAATTCCGATTTTAGAGACGATTTTGGACCACTTTAGAATATTCTTTTGAAAATTGGATTATTCCTAGAAAATTCAAAATATTATTTCGATCCAATCTCTTGAAACACAGGTCATTATTGAGGACTTTAAAGATTTTTCTAAAAAAGGTTAGTAAATATTTGGAGGTGGTAAAAGTAGTCGTATCTTTGCATCCGCTTTGCGAGGGAAAGGGGAAGAAAGTAGTGGGGAA
>JAYUWT010000625.1:0-2562 GCA_043753405.1 Saprospiraceae bacterium
ATAAACATGGTCTTTCTGGTCATTAGTTTGCTTTACTTTATCTTGGCTATAAGAAAGAAAATTTAGTAAAAAAATAATAAAATAAACCTTGATTCCGGACAACCTCTTTCATACCAAAGATCTTCTCAGATGGGATAATACGCTTTATGCCACGAGGTGTATCATCGGTGTAGTCATTTGTTATATCTTATTTATATATTTTCCTGAGTTGCCTTTTCAATGGTCCGTTGTTTCAGTGGTGGTCGCCATTTCACCCGATAACAGCCCATCGCTTGCAGTGGATCGTATGAAGGCTAATTTGTTGGGTTGCGCTATTGGTTTTGGATTATTTTTCATCCCTGCACCCAATTTATTAATGTTGTGTCTTGGTGTTATCCTGGTCATCATAACTGGATTGTACCTGCAACTACACGGCTCGCTGCGCAGTGCCTTGGCTGCTATAGTGGTTCTGATGGTAGATAGTACTCACGCTCATGACTGGAAACTGGCTCTGGGGCGTTTGTCCTGTGTTATTATTGGGTGTCTCATAGCCTTGTTGGTTACTATAGGTTTTAATCAGATATTTCTTTTAATAAAACGCAAATCAAAAACAGAATTGTAATTTGACCTCATTCAATATTTTCTGATCATTTAACCATAACAAAATAATTAATGAGGTTTGAACCTTTCTGACACTTTGTTGCCGGACCCTTGATCAATTCCTTTGACTTCTACGTACTCTACGTCAGGTTTAAGGTATGTTCCTCCGGTAATATAAACTAAGACATTGATTAATGCAGCTTCTTTACCATTAATTAAGACAAACATCTCATATTTTTTATCTTTAACAGGTCTTAGGGTAAATAGTAGTTTTTTATAAGAAACTAAATTAATATTAAATATACTTTTTGCTTTATTGACCAATTTGAAATCTATTCCATAGGCAAATCGATTCTGCATCTTCGTCAATTTGGTAATCTTTCCGCCATCATCATAGTCGATCCAATAAATTTTGAGAGGTTTCTTTTCATTGATTTTTCCATTTTTCTGCAAATTGACTTCATAGACCACAGTGTTACGATCCATGGTTCTTTGTAAATAAAACATCATAGTCTTTTTAGCAGGAGGGACAGGCATTTTTTCATACATTGGGGTGATTTTTTGCGCATAAAATACACCTGGCAAAATCAATAGAAAAGTCGTGAAACAGATAAAATGGTTAAGTAAACGGTGGTCAGGATATTTAAAATATTGATTAATGTTTATATTTTGGTTAGTCATTCTCTTTCTCATATTTCTTTATTATATAATAATATCAATAGTCTATCATAGATGCATTCTTTCCTATCATAGAGATTTTAAAAGGACTTATGGTGAAGAACGCAAATTAAATATTATTCTTATTCCTGGCCTTGCTGATCTTCCTGATAAAATAATCTATCAATTGATAATAACCTTCAGATATCTTATTAAAGATATTGATGAAGATCTTGGAAATATAATCCAGATTTAGATTGCTGTCACTCATTGCCCGGCGTGTTAATAAAAAACCGACCCCTCCCATGACAAATACGGGTATCCATGGAGCTGCCCATGCAGCAACCACTTGGCTGTCTGCTGACTTCTTCATCGATGTAAACAAAACTTGATAGACCATATAAAATAGTATGGCAACAAGCAAAGGATACCCAAATCCACCTTTTCTAACTATAGCTCCCATTGGTGCCCCTATGAAAAGAAAAACAATACAGATGACTCCAAAAGCAAATTTAACATTCATCTCAAAAATGTGACGGATCCGGGACTCATATTCTGCACCATATATGTTGGATTGTAACTCTACTGTACTCTGTGCGCTCTTGGCCAGGGATATGGCATAACTGAGACTTGCCAACCTATATTGATCTTTTATTTGGTTTATAAAAGGATTTCCGGATTGTACCTTACTTGTTTTTAACAACTCATCAGGTTTTATTACCGGTTTCACCTGGGTGACCGGTTGAATACTGGTATTTGGTTGTTCACTAATTTCCTTTTGCTGCCCCCGATTTTTTTTCATTAGAGTTAAAACTCTTGCCTTATTAATTTTGCTTAAAGAGGTATCAATTTCAGGAAAATAACGATCCACACTCTGTTGACCTGATTGGCCGGAATTACCCGGGTATGCTGAAAGCTTTGTATTGATTGTGGCAACAACAGACGTCATCATGACACCCGAAGCATTTTTTAATCTTACATCAATCGAGTCAACTGCTGTCCTCAACTGTTTGATGTTAAGCATCGTCTGATGGGTCTTGTATAGATTTTCATCAGTTTGGGTGAAGTCAAACTGGCTCATGTCAAAGACCTTGGTATATTCTTTAAAATTGGTCCTCACAAAAGGATATTCTGACTTATCGCCATCCTGACCGGCTGCTTCCTGATATTGATGCCCGTCATACATTTTCATTATAAAAAGTCCTTGTACAACATCAGAATACATTTCTCCCGTGCGAGCTGTAAGTAGATTTATTTTATCCAATTGCTTTTGGTTATCATAGATCATAACACCACTAACCGTCCGATCGTCTTTCTTTTTATCAT
>JAYUWT010000626.1:0-6395 GCA_043753405.1 Saprospiraceae bacterium
TGACCAATGGATTTTTACCGGAATATCAAAATATCTGCCTACAGATAATGAGCCTTTTTCAAATACGGACAATGGTCATGGTTTAATGTGAACTATACAACATGGAGGGGTAGATATAGTTCACCATTGATCACATTGCGGGAGATAACCATTTTTTGAATTTCACTGGTGCCCTCATAGATCTGAGTGATCTTGGCATCCCTCATTAGCCTTTCTACATGATATTCTTTAACAAAACCATAACCACCATGGATCTGAACTGCCTCCACGGTGTGTTTCATAGCCGTATCTGAAGCAAATAATTTTGCCATACTTGCCGCGGTTGTATAATCCAGATTTCGATCCTTTATCCTGGCGGCTTTGTGTACAAGAAGTCGAGAGGCTTCAATCTCTGTGGCCATATCTGCAAGTTTAAATGCAATGACCTGATGATTGTATATCTCTTTTCCAAAAGACTTCCTTTGTTTGGAATATTCGGTAGACAACTCAAAAGCGCCTGCAGCTATACCCAATGCCTGTGCAGCAATACCTATCCTCCCTCCGGAAAGTGTCTGCATAGCAAATTTAAAACCAAAACCATCTTCACCGATCCTGTTTTCCTTGGGGACTTTGACATCATTGTACATGATGGTATGTGTATCTGAAGAGCGAATGCCCAGTTTATCTTCTTTTGCACCTATTTCTACACCTTCCCAATCTGTCTCTACAATAAAAGCATTGATTCCTTTGTGTTTTTTTTCCGGATGAGTCTGAGCCATGACAAGATGGATCTTGGAGCTTCCTCCACTTGTGATCCAGTTTTTTGTTCCATTCAGTAGGTAATGGTCACCCATATCAATTGCCGTAGTTCTCTGACTTGTAGCATCGCTGCCCGCTTCGGGTTCGCTCAGGCAAAATGACCCAAGTACTTCTCCGGAAGCTAGCCTAGTAAGATATTTTATTTTTTGTTCCTCTGTTCCGTAAACCTCCAAACCCCAGCATACCAACGAGTTATTGACAGACATGATCACGCTGCAGCTATTATCTATCTTAGATATTTCTTCCATTGCCAATACATAACTTATCGTATCCAATCCGCTACCCCCATAATTTGGTGATGTCATCATGCCCAGGAAGCCCATTTCCCCCATTTTCTTCACAAATTCTGTAGGAAAGGTCATTTTAGTATCCCGCTCTATAACTCCGGGTAAAAGCTCTTTTTGGGCAAACTCTCTTGCAGCATCTCTCACTGCTATCTGTTCGTCTGTAAGCGTAAAAATCATAAGTTCAATTGAATAAAATATTGATTGGTAATGAAATGAAACGGGAAAAATTAAAATTTTAATTTCATTTATTCCGATTTAACTTAAGTCAGGCCACAATATTAAGGTAATTTTTTAATTAATTTCAGAAAATCCAAATCAAGTGGATCCGGTTTAACCTTAAATGTTAAATCTAACTTAAAATGTTCTTTTAAATGGGCTGAAAACATGATTGTTTGATATTCAACTCAAGCCGAAGCCATCTTTTTCTATCTTTGTGCGTTATATAGCTTGATGTAATTAATTTTTGGATATGAGGATCAGTATATTTTTAGCATTCTGTTTGACTATTTTTATAACAAATTTTGCCGCCGGACAGAGGGGCTACGATGGTCCAATTCAGCTTAGCGGGGTAGTGGTCACTCAGGAAAATGGCCAGCTTGTGAAAATGCCTTACGTTACTGTAGCTATTGAAAACACAAATAGGGGAACATATTCCAATTGGGAAGGGTTTTTCTCCATTGTGGTCGAAAAAGGAGAAACCATCATATTTACTTACGTTGGTTATAAGCCCGTAAGGTATGTGGTTCCGGATACTTTGACTACCAATAGATATTCCATCTTTCAGATCATGACTTTTGATAATATACTTCTCCCCGAAACGGTCATTTACCCATGGCCGGACAAAGATAATTACCGGGCAGAATTTCTTGCCATGGATGTGAATAGTGATATCACGGATCGGGTACAGGAAAACCTGGATAAAAAAGTGCTCGCTTCATTATATGATAAAATTCCGGTGGATGGAAAAGAATCCACCTCTTCATTCCTCAGACAAAATGCTGCTACCTATTATTATGCAGGTCAGACCAAACCGATCAACCTTCTGAATGTGTTCGCATGGAAACAATTTTTAGATGCGTGGAAGGCAGGCAAATTTAAAAAGAGAAAGGTCGATTGAACTCCTGAATACAATATCATTACACGATGTATTTATTTGTGATTTCCAGCCAAAATTCCACCTAAACTTAATTAGATGTAACTATTAGTTTGCTTAGTGTAAATAAAACACTAATTTTGCCGGTTAAAGTTATAAGTTTTGAAGATCATTGTTGACTGTGGAGGAACAAAAGGGGATTGGCGGTTCATAAACAGGGACGGCACTGTGATCACAGCTGAAAGCCGGGGATTTAGTCCTGTCCTACAAAATCTAACCGACCTCGAACAAATCATCAAAACTGAACTCCCTGCAATTACAGAATCCATAGAAGAAGTGCATTATTATGGAACCGGAGTGCATGGAGAGCACATCCTCCTTTCAATGGAGACATTATTGAAGGAATTATTGCATGCACAAGAAGTAAATATTAATAGTGATCTTTTCGCGGCGTGCAGGGCCACTTGTCAGGATCAGGGTGGAATAGTAGCAATTCTGGGCACCGGATCATCTTCCTGTCTCTACAATGGCCAGATAATAATTGACAAAGTGCCGTCACTAGGGTATGCAGCAGGCGATGAAGGCTCCGGATCCAGTATTGGAAGAAGGGTCCTACAATCCTATTTTTATAGGGAAATGCCTGCAAACATCCTTGAGGTCTTTGAAGAAAATTATGCTTTGACAAGAGCAGATTTTCTTGAAAATTTATACAAACGGCCGGGAGCCAATACGTATTTAGCTTCTTTTGCAGACTTTGCTATTACATTCAAAAGCGAGGCTTTTATTCATGATCTTATTCTTGAAGAATTCGATCGTTTTGTTCAAAAGCATCTGATTAAATATGATAATGATAACGGTTCATTGAGTTGTCATTTTGTTGGTTCTGTTGCCTGGTTCCTGCAAGATGAATTAAAGACCTCAATACAAAATCAGGGTTTAAGCTTCGGCAGGGTGATCAGAAAACCAATTGACCAATTGGTGGCTTACCACAAGTACAATAAATAGATTTTTATTCAAAGAGTATTAATATGATTAAAAGAGTAGGTATATTAACTTCCGGTGGCGATGCACCTGGTATGAATGCCGCTATTCGCGCTGTGGTAAGGACGGCTATTTACCACGACCTACATATATATGGCATAATGAACGGCTATGAAGGCCTCATCGAAGGTAATCTAAAAAGATTGGAAAAAGGTGATGTCGGAAACATCATACAACGTGGTGGCACCATCCTGAAAACCTCCAGAAGTCAACGGTTTATGACAGTAGAGGGTCGTAAGAAAGCCTATGAAACCTTACTTGTAAATAATATCGACGCACTTGTAGTTATTGGAGGAAATGGAACCCTTACAGGTGCAGCCATATTTTCAGAAGAATTTAATTTTCCCATTATTGGTCTTCCCGGAACTATTGACAATGATCTTTCGGGAACAGATTTCACGATCGGTTTCGATACTGCTATCAATACAGCGATCGAGGCTGTGGATAAAATAAGAGATACGGCCGACTCACACAACAGATTGTTTTTCGTGGAGGTCATGGGAAGGGACTCCGGTTATATAGCAATGTATACAGGTATAGGAAGCGGGGCAGGTAACGTCCTCGTCCCCGAGATCGATACCAATCTGGAGGAGTTGATCACAGCCCTGAAGCTCGCTTCATTAAGGGATAAGCTTTTCTCAATTATTATAGTTGCCGAAGGAAGTAAATTGGGTGGTGCGCAGGAGATCGCAAAAATGGTCGCTATGCAGTTTGGAGAAGTTGAATCCAAAGTTACCGTCATTGGACATTTACAAAGAGGAGGAGCCCCTTCCTGCCAGGACCGGGTGCTGAGCAGTAGACTTGGATATGCCGCAATTTATGGGCTTTTGAACGGAGAATCAGGTTGTATGGCGGGCGTGATCAATAATAAGGTCATCTTTACACCGATCAAAGAAGCCATTATTCAGCAAAAATCATTAAACGATGATTTTATTAAACTGGCTAAGATCCTGGCGATATAATAATGAAAAATGAATGATGAGAGCCTGCTTATTACCTCATTTATCTAATCCTCGATTATTTAAGACAAGTGAAAAATGGGAGCATGCTATACGACTCATATTATCATTTCCACTTTGTTAATAGTAACCCCATTAAATTATAAACGGTTGCCGAAAATTGCTGATCCTACCCTTATCATCGTTGCTCCTTCTTCAATAGCTACTTCAAGATCCCCACTCATTCCCATCGACAATTCCCTGATAGGGAGAATACCCGGATATTCAGCATTAATCTTGTCACCAAGTTCCTTCAAAAGAACATAGGATGGCCTGGCCTGTTCAGCCGTATCAGCAAATAAGCCAATGGTCATAAGGCCAACCAGATTTAAAGTTTTTATTTCCATGATCTTTTTAATAAAAACCAAAACCATATCAGGAGATAAGCCAAATTTACTGGATTCAAAGGAGGTATTTACCTGGACCATAATATCCATAACCCTTCCCTCTGTTGTTAATCTTTTATCTAAGGCTTCCACTAAAGGCCATGAATCCATGGTTTGAATATTCTGTGCGTATTTCATTACCTCTTTGATCTTGTTGGTCTGGAGATGGCCGATGAAATGTCTGGTATACATAAGATCAGAAAGGCTTTCTGCTTTGGAGACAAATTCCTGGACTTTATTCTCCCCGATAAGGGTCTCTCCGGATTCTATGGCTATTCTTATATATTGAGGATCTACTGTCTTTGTTGCCAATAACAATTTTACACTTTCCGGGCTGCGATTTGCAGCAAGACAAGCTTTTTTTATCCGGCCTTTAATGTCTGTTATGTTTTGTATTATTTCCTCCTTGCGTTTTTCCATTTTTTTTGGTAAGATCCGGGCTAAAGTTATCAAACAACTAACAATATTTTAAACTAAACTAAAAAATGTTTAATTATGCCATTTTTTACAGACCTTTGAATACCATGAACACAGTTAATAAAATCGAGGCTTTTTTTTCTGCTTTGGAAACCGCTCTGCAGGAGGCTTCCTTTATATCTGTAACACTCAGCCAGCCAAAAGATAAAAACAGTCAGATAAAAAATATATTTTTCCGGCCGGTAATATTGCAGGATGCTGAAATGATCCAGATGGTCATTAAATATCCATCCCGTGAGGAAACAAAGAATCTTACCCTGCCTGACTTTCTGGCTTTCATCCGTTTAAGCCTCACTGATCATTTTGGTTATGCCCATGTAACATTTAAAGAGCAGGAGGGTCATTTGCTAATCTCCGGCAGAGGTTTTATTACACTTAAATGGAAAAAAACAATTGTGTCTTCCACCCAGTTGCCTTTGCATGATAAAGAAAAACAATACCTCGTTGCCACTGATGCCCGTTATTTGAAATCTCTTGGCATCAGCTCTGCCAGTGGCAATATTATCAAAGAACATTATAAAAAATATAAGCAGATATCCCGTTATATAGAGCTTTTCGCTCCATTGACCGAAGGGCTTGATAAACAAGAAGTCACCAAAATAGTCGACATGGGGTGCGGAAAAGGTTATCTTACTTTCGCCATGCATGACTGGATGAGATCTCAGGGTTTTTCTAATTTGGAAACCATCGGAATAGATATAAAAACTGAGGTAATTAATTCAAATAATAAAATAGCTGAAGATCTGGCATACCATGGATTATCCTTTATCAATGGTACCATCGAGGAGACAACTGTCTTGAATCCAGATGTTCTGGTGGCCCTACATGCATGTGATACCGCCACTGATGATGCTTTGTATTATGCTATCCGTCAATCAGCCAGGATCATCGTGGTCGCACCTTGTTGTCATAAACAAGTGCGAAAGTCCATTGGTACTAATACGCTGACTGAATCCTTGTTCCGGTATGGCATTATGAAAGAACGATTTGCTACCGACCTTACAGATCTAATCCGGGCTAATGTCCTCCGGTATCTTGGATATCAGGTCAAAATTATGGAATTTGTGGGTTTGGAACATACACCTAAAAACATAATGATCTCGGCTATATACACGGGACATAAAAATAAAAATGCCCTATTTGAAATTGAGACATGGATGTCTTTGTTTAATATCGAACATCATTATCTCCTTGATAAACTTGATATAAAATTGAATTCTAACCTGGTCATTTCAAACATTGAATAGAAAGAATCAAATAAGGCTATCATCACGCATGATTAAAGAGCAGACCAAATGTCTCTTACTGTCTTGTA
>JAYUWT010000627.1:0-2560 GCA_043753405.1 Saprospiraceae bacterium
GCACAGCTTTGATCCCGCTCCCTGCGAAGCCGAAGAGCGGAAAGGTTCCGCCTCTTTGGCTTCTTCCGCCTCTTCCGCCTTGGTTGCTGAGCTGTAGCACATGGATGCGTGTGAGCAAGTCGAAGCACCGCCATTCCGCCTTGACCCGATAAATCTGTCTCCATCAGACATATTATTTCATATCTTAGGTCACCAAAACGCAGAAACCAACAATGAAAACCAACCTGCCTCACCTGACCTTGGTCTGCCTTGTGCTCTCATTTCCATTGGTTCTATTTGGTCACTCCCTTTCCATACCAAACATCGTTTTTGCCACTGGTGAAAAGATCATAGTAAACTACTCCGGTTTCCAGGGAGCGGTAAATGATTGGATCAGCGACGCCGCCAAAGGACTGGCAGATGATAAATACACCCTTTGGCAATATACAGGAGGGGAGCCAGTGGCACCAAGACATTTGACGGCATGCCTTCAGAGGACTATGAATTACGGGGTTATTTCAACAATGAAAATACTGTGCGTACGAGAAAATCTTAATTTAACACCGGTTAAACTTAGGTTAAAGGGGAAGAATAATTTGCTTTTAAATGCCGATTAACCCTAAGATAGTATCGAAAATCAAAACAAATCAAAACCTGACTAATTTGAAGGATTTGTATTTCATACTTCCTTTTCAATTCCTGAATCCTGAATCGCATCGGGACCTGAATCAAGAATTCACTATTGGCTATTATTTCAGTTTTCATATTTTAGTACCGCCGGCTTCGTATAGGTTCATTCCTCATTATATTTTGCTTTGCCTTAGGCTGGAACGATTAAAGAGTTCTCATGACGCATTACACCTAATTCTATTTCCTCTCACCTCTAATATTTTTTAACGTGGAACAACTAACAGGTTAACCTCCTCAACAACCACAAATCATAGTTGTAAAATCAACTAAGTGTGTTGGGGTCGCCATTCTACTCTCCTTTCCATTTGGCCCATTAGGTAAAAAGTGACGAGATCATGATGGCCGCCCTAGGTTTTATTGTCTCAAAAGTATTCAAATTGTTCTGTTGATAATGTTGTACATCTAAACCAGCACTAATCTGAGAGAATAGATCATCAAAATAGGTCATTCAATATTTTAATTGAAATAACATAATCACTCATGAAATATCCAACTATTATTTTTCGCACGCATTTCACCTTAATCACTTTTCATGTTTTAACCTTTCTAATTTATTTTACTAATTTCGGTTTTGCACAGGGTGATCTTTTTCCCGCATTTCCATCCGATCTTACTTACAAAACGAATTATTATGGCGACACCTTGGCTTATATGGATGGGCAAGTATTCACTGGTTTACTAGTTGATCCTACATCCAAAGCGCAGATTGGGCAGTTCAATAATGGTTACCGGAATGGTAAGTTTGTTACATTTCATGCTAATGACCGCAAGAAAACTGAAGCTAATTACTCTGCAGGTAAGTTAAATGGGATTTTCATCGAATGGTACGCAAACGGAAAAATTAAAAATGAATTTTCATACAAGAGTGGCAAATATGCCGGAAATCAAAGAATGTGGTATGAAAATGGCAAAAGGAAATATACAGGTGATTTCCTTAATGGGAATAAAGAAGGGTTGCAAATTGAGTACTATGAAAATGATTCGATCCACTTTCGATCCTATTACAGTAATGGGAAATTGAATGGGGATGTAATGGCGTATTTTTCAAATGGACAATTGCAATATGCTTATAAATATAGCAATGGTATAATAAAAAGCGATATACCTTTTATTCTGTATTTAGAAAACGGTCAAAAGGACAGAATTCAAATATTCCGGGATGGAAAACTCGCGGAGGAAAAAATGTATAAAGATGGTCAACTATATGAGCCAACTGTTGAATATTTTCCTGGAAATAAGGTGAAGAAAGCCGAGGGTACCTTAAAGAATTCGAAACGGGATGGTAAATGGACAGAATGGTGGGAGAATGGAAATATTAAAGCAGAGTATAATTATGTAGATAACGAACTGGAAGGCACAGTTATTGAATATTATAGTAATGGTGAAATAAATAAAGAATCTATTTATAATAGAGGCACTCTTCAACAAGTAATATTTGAGAATAAGGTAGATCCATCGACAACTATTCAATCAAAAATGAAACCAGGGTGCTACTTGCTCTTAGCCTTATCTGGTGTCAATAGGGATACCTCGACAATAATGCTATATTTCACTTCTAAGAATGGGAATTTGAATTCCGGGTTTAAAAACAATATTCTAAAAGCGCTTGATCTTCGATTTGATTTCGTGCGCAAAGATGACTTTATTTATTACCATAAGAAACAACTCCAGTATAGTATTACTATTTCTGAGCCAGCATTTTCAACCTTTTATGATGATGGAGTATCCTCCACAACATTTGCGATGACCCTTTTAGACGTCAAAGTTTCACCCGGATATAGGGGAGTTTCAGAATTTAATTATGTAGTTAAAGATGAAATTAGCGGTAATATATTACTTAATATTATTAACGGCCCGATGACATCAGTTATATACCCTTCACAATCAGAAG